>JAKAZF010000168.1 GCA_021826605.1 Planctomycetota bacterium
TTTCGAGATTCATTCGGCGAGGGGGCCAGCGACCATCTGGCAGCGGCCCCGCACTACGAAACCACGCTCGCTCCGAAATGTGGCCGTGATTTCTTTGCAGCCTTCCCAATAAACTCGCAGCGGTTCTACGATGCTGCCCATGGCTTCTGCGAGACTACTTCTTGCTAGATGTTGTCGATCGCAGGCTGGCCAGCAACTTCTTGGCCTTATCTGCTAATAAGCCCGTGCCACTGGCGGCCTTTTCAAGCCATATGATGGCTTTTTTCCTGTTTGGTGCAACGCCGATTCCGTTGGCATAAAACGCCCCCGCATAATATTCTGCTCGCACATAGCCCTCGCTCGCGGCGCGGTGGACTAAGTAAAAGCCAGCGCGCTCTTCTTGGGCAGTTTTGGCATTTGAAATGCGGAGCAAACCAAGGTCAAACATCGCATGCGATACCAAAGAAAAGCCGCCAAGATGGATCGCTCGCTTCAACCATTTTTCCGCTGCCGGAAGATCAGGACTATGTCCGTGTAAAAAGTACATACCGAGACTGTACGCCGCACGCCCACTACCGGCACGAAAAGCCGCGTCGAGTCGGGACAAACCTAACTTTGGATCGGCCTTCGTGCCCGTTCCGCAAAGCAACATCGCACCGACATCCACGGTCGCACCTCTTACGCCGTGCTTCGACGCCAGATTTAATAGCGTGAAAGCCCGCCTCAGGTTTACCTCTACCCCGTTTCCGTGATAGTAACAAAGGCCCAAAACGAAATCAGCTTCCGCATTACCTCCCGCCGCGCCCCACCTCGCGTCGTCCAATGCTAGTAGGTATTCCGGGTGCGGTTTGAAGTACAAAATGAAAGCGGCATCACCATCGGCGATGGGCGAACGCTGATCCGCCGCTTGCTGCAACCCGTAGAGCGCCTCGTGTCGGTAAGCGGCCAGGATTTTGCCGTTAGCGGCAATCTTGAATAGCATATCTATCGCCCGCACATAGCCCGATTGCGCTGCGCCCGCGAGCAAATGCAAGGCTTCGTTAATGTGGTTGGTGCGCCCTCGAAGCAGTTGTAAGGCAAATAAATACTGCGCCGGTGGCCAGCCAAGCCGGGCCGCCACCACAAGGGATTTCTCGGAAAGCCGTGCATTTGTTTCGCTATGGGAGAGGATTTTATAGAGTTGGTAGGCCGCTCGCCGGCATTTATTTCCCTCCGAATCCTGCAGCCAGCGGATACCCCATTTCCACCTCCTTGTCCCCTTCGCGCTTGTGGCGACGTAATAACGCCCGAGCCAATATTCCGCCACAGGGTCACGCGCTTCGGCCAGGGAAATCAGGTCATCGAGATGTGCATGGAGGCCGCTAGCATTGGCGGCGGCAATGGCTCGCACCTCCAGCGTGTGCGCATGCCCGGTGTCCGGCAAATGCTTAACCACAAATAATTTAGTTCGCGGTTCAGGTGCGGCCGCCTGGGCAACTTCCAATTTCACTATAGATGTGGAGATCATTAACACGAAGGCCGCTATAAACATCCGCCGCTGCGGGCATTTCCGCCAGTGCGTTAACACAGTCTTCCTTATCGGTGCGCAACCGAGAATGCACATCATCGTTCCATGCCCCCCAGGCTGCGGGCATAATAGTAAGCCCGGGAAAACGACTGGCCGAACGGGGTATGAGTGAAAGTCATTTTTTGCTTCGGAAGCGGGATGAACGTGAATTTTATTGCCGGATGCCGGTAGCTGAGGCTGAACGATTTATGCGCTACTTGCTTGCCATAGGCCGCAGTGAGCATGAACTTTGCTCTGGTATTAAGTTTGCCGGTGCCATCGGTCGCCGCGCCGCGTCCCAGCAAAACTACCCATATGTTCACCGACGACCGCAAATTAGCTTGCAGCACCTGTAGCATCATGGCGTTGGGCGATCTCGCCGCTACACCGGGGCCGTTATTGAGCCGGACCGGCCAAAGCCGCACGTCCGTTTGATGCGGAAAGGGAATATTTCCAGCCTTTAGCCCTTCCCTAAGCCGTGAGATTTGCAGCATTCGTTTTAAATCAAAACGAGGATCGTTGCGAAGAGAAATACTTGCATTGCCTTCACTCAAAGTGACACCAGCCTTCCAGAACGTCCTGCAGGCAACGATAAACGGCGTGCCGGCGTCAAATCGTCCATTGGGTGTATGTACCCTTTCGACCAACACGCTTAATGGGCGGTACAGTGCCACACCCTGATGATGCTCGAGATAATCAATCCTGGCATTTTGGCGCTGTATTTTCTGTCTGAGTTTCTGTATTTCGGTCTTCAGTTGCCTTATTTCTTCCTCAAGCTGCTGAATAAGCTTCCGATCAGTTCGCACTTGTCGGCGGAGAAGGCGGTTTTCACTTGTAAGTGTTTTGTCCCTCGCCTTAAGTTTATTTACCTCACCTCGCAGACGGATCAATTGCTGCTGGGCAGTTACCAGCTCTGCCTTGAGTTTTTTAAGCAGCCTTTCCAATTTCTCCAGCAACTTCGGGTCTACGCCATTCCGAACCGCCTGTTCAATCTGCTTTTCCAGTTTTTGTGACTGCCGGGCCGCCTGATTGATCGCTCGCTGTACCTTCTTCATTGACGGCGGCGGTGGATTCGGTCCAGTGTAGTAAGGGGCCAAAAGCAGAACCAAAAGAATAAAAGCGCCCATCGCCCCGGTGATAACATCCAGAAACGCAATATTAAATATATTGATTTCCCGGTCACGCCGCCGCATGGGGCTTTTCTCCCGTTCGCTGATCCGGTATGTAAAGTCGGTTGATTAAATTACGCAGGCAGTACTCACCCGCCTTCGATACAGCACCCTCCTCTTTGGTCTGAATGATGTTCTGCAGCAGCACGATGATGGCGCTTTCCACCAGCGCAATCAGCGTGGTATTAAATGCAATCGCCAATGACGTGGTGACATTTGTCAGGCTTAATTGCCCCGGCTTAACCCCTGCCAGCGCATAGCCCAGGTGTGTCACCGTTCCCACGAAGCCCATCGTCGGAATCACCCACGCCAGATAGCGAATCATTGAATAGCGCAGATCAACCTTATTTCCCAGCAATTCCAGATTGGTAGACAGCACGCTGACCGCCTGATCCACCGATCGCGTGGATTGCAATTGTAATACGGCGGTATTGATCATGTTGGGTAAAAAGCCACCTTCCCCTGCGTGATATTCCATCGTGCGGCGACGTATTGAACCCAAGTCCTCAATCGTCAGCACGCTCGCCTCGTCTTCGGGTAAAAAGTGTGCAGTAATCAACTCGTTTTCCATTTTTGCAGATCGATAGCGGACGTAAAGTTCACCTAATCCCAAAAAGAATAGGACGTGGAGCAAATTTTGAATCGTGAAGGGATACGGAAACCGTGAATGGGTGGTGTGTTCCAGGATCAACGTGGCGACGTAACTGTTTTCCGGCAGGATTAGACTTAAAAAACCAATAAATAAAAGGGCACACAGTAGTGATGCGATGGCTGTTGGTCCCCGTGCCGGAGTCACCATGCCGCCGGACGGACGGGAAAAATGGCCGGAAAGCAGGGCCGCTACGTAATTCGTCTTACCCTTTGACATGGCCGCACCATCCCCTCACAAGGCATTTACACACCTCGGGCACCACATAAATAAGAGTCTACGCCAGGCTCATTTATTGTTCAAACGGGCGTGTAAATCACTTTGGCTGTGGGCGTGGTGATTCTGGCGGCACCCTCGGGATGCCGAGTGCCTCAACCCGCTTAGCCTTTCGAAAACTCCCCATGATCCCCTCAATTCGCCCGTTTTTCGACGATTTGGCCCCCGTCCGGAAAGATTGCCATGCCTGCAACTGCCCGAATTAAAAGCGAAGCTCTGCGGGTTGATATGTGACGCCCGCCAACCACCATCAGTCACCAATAAAATCAAGAATGCCATTGATCATCGCATCAATGCAGCGAATATGGCTGATGTGCACATATTCCTCCTGGTCTACCTGCTGGGCCACTTGTCGCAGTTTTGGGCCGTATTGTTTCAAATCATCTGGCAACTCATCGTCCCATCCATGGACAATCTCATCGATTTTGTCCAGTTCGCCCTTGTCCATCCAGATGCCGCCACATCCCGTGCATTTATCCACAATCACACCGGTATCGTCGCCGTAATTGACAGCCCGCGTGGGCTTACCGCATTGGGGGCATGTCAATTGTCGATCGATTTTTTGTTGCGCCGTCTCTGCAATCTTCGCCGCCTGCGCCGCCGCAAGGCACTCTTTTTCGGTAAAGCGGTTTTCGCGCGCCTTCAGGATGTTTTCCAACTGCTCGGCATCCATCCAGTCACCGCCGCAACTCGGACATACTTCAATGTGGACGCCTTCGTAATCCAAACCTTCAAGCGTTTGACGGCATTTGGGGCACTGCATAACATCTCCTGACTATCCGGGCAACAATCAATTGCGACCGGTGGAGCATAAGGCCGGTGCAAATGGTTGGTCAAGGCGCTTCGTCTATGCCTTCGCCAAAAAATGATCGGGATGGCTGCACCGCCCGGTGGCATTCCGCGTGGTCATCACGTTAAACTGCAAGTAATGAATGATCATGTAATCCTCAGCCCGCTGCCCATTGACGCATCCCTGCCGGAAATATTACATCGCATCCAAACGGAGTCCGCCTTGGTGGTGATAGCCGCTCCGGGTGCCGGCAAAACAACTCGTATTCCCCCGGCAATCTACAAAAGCCGCATTCTTGCCCCACGTCACGATGGGGTAATCGTCCTTCAACCCCGCCGCATCGCAACGCGCACGGTAGCGGCGCGCATCGCCCAGGAAAATGGCTGGCGGCTGGGCGCTACCGTCGGGTACCAGGTGCGGATGGAAAATTGCACCGGCCCGGAAACACGGATTACCATCATGACCGAGGGGATATTGAGTCGTCGCCTGCAGACCGATCCGGCTTTGGACGGTATCGGTGCCGTGATTTTGGACGAATTTCACATGCGTACCATCCATGTGGATCAAGCCTTGGCGATGCTTCTGGACGTGCGCGAAAATCTCCGTCCCGATCTGAAATTAATCATCGCTTCAGCCACCATCGATGCCAAGCCAATCTCTGATTTTATCTCCGCATCGTGCATTGAAGTTCCGGGACGAGCCTATCCCGTGGAAATTCGATATTCGCCTTTGGCCAATCGCAGCCTCGAAAAAGCCTGCCAGCAGGCATTGGAGCATGGCCTGGAAAATGCGCCGCCCGGCCACGCATTGGTGTTTCTGCCTGGCGTTTTTGAAATTCTCAAACTTCAACGATATCTGGCACCATTCGCGATGCAATACGGTATGCGGATTTTTCCCCTGCACGGTCGCCTGCCTCTGGCGGCCCAAGCCGCCGCCATCGCGCCATCTCATGATAAAAAAATAATCCTTGCCACCAACGCGGCCGAAACATCCATCACTGTGGATGGCGTAACATTGGTAGTCGACTCCGGTCAGGCACGCAGTGTGCAATATGACCCGCAGCGAGGTGTCAATCGGTTGGCCACGCATCGCATTTCCCAGGCCTCGGCCCACCAGCGCGCCGGCCGTGCGGGGCGCACCGCGGCCGGTATGTGCATACGCCTCTGGGATTCTGCGGAGTGGAAGCATCAGCCGGCCGCCGATCCGCCGGAGATTACCTTGGTGGATTTATCAAATCTCTGTCTGGACGTGTACCGGTGGAATCCGCTCGGCTTTGATGCCTTGAGGTGGCTTACCCCGCCGCCCAAGTTGCGGGTGGAATCAGCCAAAACCCTGCTGCAGAATCTGGGTGCCGCTGAGTGCCAATCCAAACTGTTTCAGCTTTCAAAATTGGGCCATCGCCTTGCCGAACTGCCTCTCCACCCTCGGCTCTCACGTATCATCGCTGCGGGCGTTGATGCCGGGCACGGTGCCTGGGCCATCATGATCGCTGCCGTGTTATCCGAAGGTACCAAACCAGTCGTAGGCCCCAGTGCGCCACCGGCATGGAATCTTTACACACACCTGAAAAATATTTATGAATCATCCCTTCAGCATAGGCCCATCGCAGCGGATTCGCTCTCTTTCGACCGATCGATTCAACCGCTTTTTCGCCAGCTATGCCGGGCCTGCCATCAATCGACCGTCCTGCCTCCGCTTCCGCCGGAGGATGTCATTGCGGGTTTATTACTCACCGGTTTTCCAGATCGTGTGTGCATGATGGATGAAGGGGCGGCGTACAGGGGTGTGATGGTGGGGGGTGTCGGCGTGCAAATCATCGCCCGGCAGGTGGACATCGCAACGCATGTTCTCATAGCACTGGATATACAGAAAAATGACGACCGCGAAAAACTCGCATCCATTCATCTGGCGGCACGTATTTCAATGGTCGCCCTGCTGAATTCAAACTATGCCATGCCAACGTTAATATCGGTAGAGCTGCGTGTATGTAAAGAGTGTAGATCTCGGTGGTCGCCGTATCATTAAAAAA
>JAKAZF010000169.1 GCA_021826605.1 Planctomycetota bacterium
GCCGACGCGACGCCGCAGATGGCCGGTTTCAGGCCAACCCTACGGGCGGGGGCCAAGGGGCCGTGGGCTTTGTCGCTCGTCGTCAACGTATGTATCCATACGTAATCCTCCTCGCTTCGCGCCCACAGCCCCTTGGCCCTCCGTCAACCCGTAATTATGGGTGGAACAGGGCACTAGTCGGGATGGGCATCAGCCTGATTGTGCTGGGATATCTGTATCAGCGATTTGTATTTAAGCGATCGGCGTAGCGCGTCATCGCCCGCTAATTGTGAGTATTCCCCGCGGATCAGCCATTTCCGCGGAACGTGCCGATGACCTGGCTAGTCAGGCTGATGGAACGGGCCGGGGCACGGAAGCGGCTGTCGCTTTTTCCGGCTGATATTGCGGCTTGAAGTTCCTTCGCCCGGCTCTGCGCCGCTTCCATTTTGGGATAACGCACTTCACGGAAACCGGTGACCGGCTCCGGCGTTTTGAGAATATCGAGCCAGAGATTGTACAGCCATGGCTCATACAATTCGCAGGTATCCACCTGTCGCATATACCATTCGCGGAAGGCTTTTTCACGCGAATGCCAGGCCGGCATCAAAGCCCGCAGCCAGCGGCAGTGTCGCAGCACGCGCATCTGCCAGTCATAGCCTTTCAGGTGAAAGCGCACCTTGAAACCGGCGATGTCGAATTCAGGCCGGTTGAGGTGGATGTATTTCAATTTATCACCATTGGCGGGATTCACATTGTAGCGCCGGCGATCCCGACGATACTTTTCCGGACTGGTGTACATCATGGCGACATACACTTCATCTTTAATCATCATCACTTTGGCAAGATTCCAGATCACAGCCCGGGTAACGGCGAAATTCCGCGCCACGTTATCCTGCTGATACGTTTTGACCACGCGCGACATGTATCCGCGCGCATAAGGCAAGGCTCCCCATTGAACAGCGTCAAAAAGGCGGATGACGAAATCGCGCCTGGCGGCCTCATCCAACTGCGGCATCTGCTCCAGCGATTCGCGGCACATGCGGCGGTATTCATCGGCGTTGCGCTTGCCCCAGATGGAACTGACCATCAGGATATTTGCTTTGCGCTCAATGGCCTGATCCACGGTCTCAACCTCCCGCGGTGCGGCGACACCGAAAAGATCGGGGCGCAGCACGATCTTGCGGCCAATGTTGAAAGCGCGGTAATTACGTTCAAATTCGCGGCGCACGGCATGGCGAATGGCCCAGGTGATACTTTTGTATGAAACGGGAATGAATCCCAACTGATACGCCACACCGAGCATCATGATGTTGGCGTAAAGCTTGGAGTCCAGCAGTCGCTCGCATAAATCGCCGACATTAAAGCTGAAGAACTGCCCCGGCTTGCACTGCGCTTTAAGCATTTCCGCCAACTGTTCGGGTGAAAAATCATCACGCCCCAACAGTGTGAGAATAGTGGGCGTTTTTCCAATATTGATGACCGCATGCGTGTTTTTGGGCGACGCGACACGCAGATTATCTTTCGGCGAAATCGCGCGGGCCGCTTCCAGGGCATCGACACCGATCAACAGATCGGCCTTGCCATAAGGGGTAATAGCGGAACCTTGCACGCTTTGGCGGGAGAAAAGCAACTGGCTGAACACGCCGCCATTGCGGATGGCCAGGCCCTTCTTATCAACAAAGGCGATCTGATAACCTTCTTTATGGCCCGCGCGAACCAGAATTTCACCAGCCACACCAATGCCCATGCCGCCCACGCCGGCAAGGTAGCAACGCCATTGCTCGCCCATTTTCATCATGGGCGGCTCGGGCATGCCGGTGAGATCGACCACTTCATCCGGCATGCGCGGCGGGCGCTTGCGGGTGACAATCACTTGCTCGAAACTGGGGCAGGCATCAATGCGCGAACATGCCCCGTCATTGACGCAGGTGGTAAAATCAGTTTGAATCTTCGGGCCGTAGTCGGTCTGCGAAACTTTCAGCGCGGGGCAGCCGGTCTGTTTGGTGCATTCGAGACAATATTCACAGACTTCATCCGTGATATTCATGTAGGCTTTGGAACGAATAAATCCGTGTTCTTTTTTCTCCTTGACCTCGGCACGATGCTTGCGGCGATTGAATGTAATGCCGCACTCTTTGTCGGCGATGATGATTTTCACGCCATCCTGCAGGATAACGCTTTCCAGCAATTCCTTATATTTATCGCGCTCGGCGGGGTTCACGCGAAAGACCCGGGCCTGTGGTTCATCGCGGCCATCCTTGCCCTTGATCCGCAGCGTGCCCGCGGCATCGGGAATCAGAGAACGGACAATGCGCTCTATGTCATGCGCCAGCACCGTGGAGCCGGTGATATCCTCATGTAATGTCGGATTGGGTTGATGCCCGGTCATGGCGGTGGTGCCATTTTCCAGAATAATATAGGTGATGTCCTGCCCCTGATTGATGGAGTTGGCAATGGCAACCTGTCCGGAATGGAAGAATGTGCCATCCCCCATGAACACAATTTGTTTGTTGGTAATAAAGGGATCTACCCCCCCGCCGGTGGCACCGCCGAGGCCCATGCCGCTGTAATTGTGCATAAGCGGTTTGTTGGGCTCGAACATCATCATGGTATAGCAGCCGGTATCGCCATGGGCCACAAGGTCCATGGGCGGCTTGCCATAGCGTTGCTGCATGTACTGGGCATTGAGTAAATTGCCGCGAATTTCCAGCAAAGCACTGGACGAATCCCGATGCGGACAACCCGGACAATAAGCGGGGGTACGAATGGCCACATCCACCGTGGAACGGTTGGCCATTGCAATGGTTTCCAATTCCTCCGTGAGTCGGCCATTGGAGAGTTCATGGGGAATATTGGGCGTATCACGCAGGAATCCGGTGAGCAATTCAATAAGAATGGATGGATGCAGACCGCGCGTGGAGGGAATACCGGGGCGGTTGTTGGGGAATATTTTTCCCCAGACTTGCGTACCGGCGGCCAGGTTACTCGGATCAAGCTGGAGTAATTGTGATAAGTGATCCGTCACCTGCCGCTCAATAAAGCTGCGTCGCTCTTCCACCACGACAATCCGTTCGCACATTTCCGCCAGTTGATCCACCAGGGTGGTATCCACGGGATAACTGAAGGCCAGCTTGAGCATGGGGAATTGTCCCAGCAAGCCCATTTCCTGTAAGGCATGCACCAACAGCATGTGTGATGGACCGGATGAAATAAAACCAACCGGGCATTTTTGCGCTCGCCCGCCGCGCCAGGTGCGTTCAATCGGATACAGGATGCGGGACAAACCAAGCTGCCGACATCGGGTTAAGAGCGTGGCAAACCGATCATCGAAGGTCAGTTCCTGACGCCAGCTTCGCGGGGGCAACAGCACGGTTGTTTCAACGGGGATTTTTCCGGTTTCGATGGCGATGCGGTCTTTGGTACTGATGGTGGGCCAGTGGTTGGGGCGGCATTCCACGGTTCCACCGCCATCGGCAATGGCGACCGTCACCATCATGCCGATGTATAGTTTCGACGATACCGACAGATCAAAACCGTGCGCCACCCAATCTTTAAGTTCCTGAGAGGATGCCGGTTCCAGCACCGGCACACGCAAGTGCTCGAAAAGAAAACGTGAATCCGCGGGCACCTGCGTGGATTCGCTCCATGGATCATCGCCGGAAACGACGATGGCTCCTCCGCCGGGATGTGGTATACCCGAGAGATTGCCCAGTGCCAGGGCATCCGCGGCGACATGCAAACCAACGGATTTGAATACGGAAATTCCTTTAACTCCCACCATCTGCGCGCCGTTGAGCATGGCAACGCTGATGGCCTCATTGTTGGCCATCTTCGCGCAGACACCTTTTTCAATCAGCAACGGCGCAATATCGTGGCATGCATCAAAAAAGCCCGCCAAAGGGGAACCGGGATAGCCGGTAAGCAGCGCTACGCCCCCCGGCGTCTCCAAGCAACCTTTGAGAATCAATTCGGCCCCGCCGAAGATCTCCGTGCCTGATTCAATCGCAAATCGTTCATCAATTTTCATCATGCAATCCGCTGCGGACCTCTTTCAACCGCGACCGCCAAACTCAACTTCATAGGCTTCCGCCGCCTGTTTCAGCACGATCAACATTATACCCGTCAATAGCCTCAATAACCAGATGCCATAACAGTACAAACGGGCCAAGTAAAATTGTATTGCGGAAGCCCTGGCGTTCCGTCTCCGCTTCAAATTAGGGTTGATGGGTGGTATTGCGAAGCCGAGAGGAATGACGCTGAAGCGTGGGCGAAATCAAGTCATCTGGCTTGAACAAAGCACAGGTTCTTTACTGTCAAAATAACAACCGCACTTTTCCGCACCATTCGCTCCGCGTAATTCGTTGCCAGTGGTCGCGTCAAGACTACGCGGCGTAAAGCGTGTCAATTCGCAGCCTTAAGCCTGTTGCGGCGAATCGGAAGCAGCAATAATCCGGCACCGGCGGCCAGAAACAGACTGGCGATACCGGGTTCCGGAACAGCATTCACGTAATTTAGTTTACTGATTTGCTGCTGGTAGCCGGTGGTACCGGTTTTACCTTCAAAGCCAAAATTGATATTGTCGCCAAGTGTGGTAGCGAGATCGATATTAAAAGTGAAGGTTTGATGCTCACCGGTGGAAGTGCCGATTGTTTCGGTCAGGGTCGTGGTGCCCGGATTATATGATAGCGCAAAGTCTACTACTGATCCGGTATACACAAACGTGCTGGTGATGGTTGTAAATCCGGAAGGTGGTGTTGTACCCCCGGTACCGCCCAAAGAACCGGTGCCGCCACCATTCCCCAGTCCTCCACTTCCGCCCCCACCGCTATTACTCACATAATTGTTGCTGACGTCATTAGCGAAAGGGTTGAGTGTGAATTCGAGATTGGGCGAGCTACTGTTGGGGCTGCCAAGAAAAAAATTCGCCATGGTGCCATTCAAATTGGATGGCGGACTTGTGGCTCCGGATACCACGCCGGTACCGCTCAACTGATATTGAAATGAAACAGTAAACGGCGACAACGTCGAGAAGGTATCATTTGATGCAAAAAAATTATTCTCTGAAGCACCTGCTCCGGTTGTGATATTAAATGCCGACTGCCCAGTCCCATAGGTACCGCTACCGCCGGTTAAGGCAAATCCACCAAGGTCACTTGGCACGGCCTGGACAGAACCTGACACCGCAACAACCGATGCAATAGCCGCGCCCAGAATGAATCCCGAATTAGTCTTTACATACATGACCAAAAATCCTTTTTAAAGCCAAGCTAAAGCTATTTATTAATTGAGGAACGGCGCACCGCCGGAAGCACCTTGGCCAAGCCGCGTCGTGAAAGCAACGCCAGCCCCACGCCCGCCAACGCCATGATGCTCAGCACCGCCGGCTCCGGCGTTGGTACCGTCACGGTAATGGTGCCTGTGTGCACGCCATTATTATAAATATAGCCACCGGGCGGGAGCGTGCTGGTATTGACTGTATGGAAAAAAATCGGTGAATTTTCGGGAACCCCTGTGTTAAACGACGGTGCGCCGGTTTGCCCCGGAGCACCGAACAGTTCAGAAATGAATTCCTGATTACCATCGAGTTGCACCAACTGCCCACCGGTGATAAACGTCGGAGTCCCGGTATTATTCCCCCCTTCATCCACAACAAATTGAGACAATTTCTCGGCCGCGATGTTGGCTTCCATCGGACTGATGTCGCCACCGGTTTGAGAGGAATAGGCATCGTTCCCGGAATTGGAGAAACCGTTACTTCCACCCGATCCAAGGGACCAGAATGATTTGGGATTCAGCCCGGAGTTCATAAACGCAGTCGGCCCGCCCTCATTAATGGTAAGTACGCTGGTCGTGTCGGCATGAACAAATGCCGACCATCCAAGCACCGCCGATGCGGTTACTCCAAGCACTGTTAGTAGTGGGGTTCTGGTGATAACCATTGAATATCTCCCGTTATAAGTTGCCTCGGAACTCCGCCGCTGGCCATGCCGCAAACACAACCCGCATGATCAACTGTAAGCGGCGCTCGTTGAAGATTGCACTTCAGAAGTTGTCTCCCCCTCCGCGGCCACTCCGCGAAGAATCGGAACTTCCCGTGGATCCACAAATTTCCATGGATTCACAACGCAATCCCTACCTGCTGTAAAAGTATAGAATCGTTGGGATTAGAAAGTCAACACAATATTAGGAAAATATTAGAAAATGTCCAGTTTTTCGATAAATATATGGTTATCACACGCTCCAAGCGTCCTATAACCTAGTGCCCTGTTCCACCCATAATTACGGGTGGACGGAGGGCCAAGGGGTTTTGGGCGCGAAGCGAGGAGGATTACGTATGGATACATACGTTGACGACGAGCGACAAAGCCCACGGCCCCTTGGCCCCCGCCCGTAGGGTTGGCCTGAAACCGGCCATCTGCGGCGTCGCGTCGGCTC
>JAKAZF010000170.1 GCA_021826605.1 Planctomycetota bacterium
TTTTGACCGCCGGCAAGGCGCTCGCGAGGCGCATATCCGCATGGATTCTGTAACGAGCGGGCAACGCCGCCGGCGGCCAAAAGTACCAGCCAGAATGCTCAGGTTATTTTTTCGCGATGCCTAATCACCCGGTGCTCCGTCACAACCGCCATGGCGGGTTGATCGGTCTGAAATTGGCAAGTACTCGGAAAAGTCGTGCCTGGAAAAGTCGCGGAGGAATCAGCACAAGTTCTCCGCACAGCGTATAGCTTGAGATTTTTTGATTGGTGGGGTTGCGGTTAAAGCAGAAATACGGCCGCCGATACCACACTGTTCCAGAGACCATTTTTATCTCCCTCGGCGGTCTGGACGATGCTGCGCGTGCGCACGATATTGCCGCTCATGCGGTAAATTTCCTTGCGTTCGTCATAGTTGTATTGCGGGTCAAATTCAATGCCCAGCGTGGTGGCCAGCATGGTGGCGGCCATATCTTCGACATAATCGCCGATTTTCTCTTCGGTCATGCCAAAGCCGTGATGTTCGCTGATATACCCATATTGATCGCGGATGGGCAGGGCCACGCCGATGCCCGCGCACAACAGGCGGTTAGGCTCATCGGTGCTGGATTCGCTGATGACGCCGAAGGCGACTTGTCCGGGCGACAATTCGCGAATGCCCTCAGCCACAGAGACGATTTTACAGCGTGCCGGAAGAATCCCTGATACTTGTACAAGATTATACTTCTCTATGCCGGCATGTCTGAATGCAAGTTCCAGTGATTGCGCTTTGTAGCGGTGTCGGCCGACGCCTTTGGTGAAAAACACCTTGGTGGGAATGGGAGTAGTCCAGGGATGTGCCATAACATACATCTCCAAAAATTCGGGCATACTAGTGCCCTGTTCCATCCGTAATTACGGGTGGATTGGCCTCAAACCGGCCAGATGCCAGGAGTCGGCGGCGAGAACCGGGTTCGTAAACCCCTTGAGCCGACGCGACGCCGCAGATGGCCGGTTTCAGGCCAACCCTACGGGCGGGCACTAGCATAACCGCTGGGGCGTTTGGAAACATCCGTTGTTGAGAAAGCGGAAATGCGCGGGTGAAGAAAAAATGAAAAAAAACGGAATTCAGTTGCATCTGGCGGGAAAAGGCTTATTTTATTGACTAATCGTATTGCGGGAACGGATGATTATTCCGGCGGTGGAACTCCGGCCGTATCCCGCAATCCCGTCCGCCATAATAAGGAGTTATATATGGCCAAGTCCCTCACCAAGTCCCAGACCGCCGCGAAGCTCGCGGAAATGGTCGCCAAGGAAACCGGTTCCGAAGTGAGCAAGAAGCTGGCTGTCGCCGTGCTCGACTGCTTTGCCGAGCTTGCTTACAAGGAAGCCAAGAACAAGTTCACCCTCCCCGGCTTGGGCAAGCTGGTTCTCGTGAACACCAAGAAGCGCATGGGGCGCAATCCCCAGACCGGCGAGCCGATCGAAATCCCGGCCCGTCGCAAGGTCAAGTTCCGCGTGGCCAAAGCCGCCAAGGATGCGATCCTCGGCGGAAAGTAAGACCGGCCCATCAACCCAAGCCTGCCTATTGCGCTCAATCGTTCATGGGCAGGGCTTTGGTTTTCAGTGGCTCGCGGTATCTACCTAATTAAACAGAACTCCTGACCGTCTTTATCGGCGGCAGGAGTTTTGTTTTTCCAATTTTGCAAGAAGCAGCCTTGTATCGCGCGATGTGCAACACGGCCACGGGTTTTACCCATGGCTGCGTGACTTCGGCATTACACAACCGCGTGGTGATAACCCGGTACCGTTGCGCAGGAATGAGCGATGCAACACCCGCCAGGGAAGTCGCGTGCGACGACTGCGGCTTTCGCCGCTGATCCCTGCATCTGGACCGCTCCCGAGCAATCAACCTTAATTTGCAGGCGCTACAGGGCACTTGGTGGAATTCTGCGCGATGATCCAATCGCGCAAACGTGTCCGTTGCGATAGTGACATGGTGTGATCGGGCGGCAGTTTTTCCTGTGTCAGCGGGACGGCGGATTCCGCGCGTTCACCGGTCGGAGTTTTAACGCGGGGCCGTCCTGTTGTTGGTACAGGCCGGTCCACAGGCTGCCGCGCGTCAGTGGACGGGCTTGGGACGGCGCTAACATTTTTGTTCATCGCCGCCGCATTGGCGTCCACGGGCCATTGAAAAACGACTCTGTAAAGCCGCTTCCCGGGGGGAACCTCCGGATAGTTGCGGCGCAATTCCGCCAACAGTTCTTCGAGCGTGTCAAAGCCATCGTCCCTGGCGTCATTGGCCGTGAGAGATTCATATCCAGCGAGTTCTTCAACCCGCAAAATCTTCATTTTCCCCAAGCCGGGCGTGAAGCTGATCTGGCCCGGGAATACAATCGGGCGATTCCAATAACGGATGGTCTGGCGTTTTTTTCCCGCCCGCACCAAGTCAACGAGATGTTTTTTAAGCAACAGCATCGACACCAGCATAAGGCGATATTCGCATTCCGTCATCCTACTGCTGCCATCCCACCCCTACCATCGCCAATTCCGCGAACGTTGCAATAGCGCCCCGGGCGGGGTGAAGGTCCGTTCCCTGCTCTGCGGCAACAGCCGCCGCCGCGCGTGCCCGCACCGCGTGTTTGCCGCGGCAGCCGTCGGTGTTGAGAAGGTAGTCAGGGTGCGTGACACTTTATGCTGGTATGGTTTTATTGCGCCGCAAACACGATACCCCGGAGCACCGTCATGGTAATGCGGTGCCGCTGGTCCACCCGGGGACTGACGGCACCGCGTTATCACCACGGTGCTCGGGGGAGAGACTCTTGCGTTATCCGTAACCCGCATAATAGTGCCACGCACCCAGGTACTCAGTAGGCCGCAGGAGGCGCGGAGGCCGTAGGATCCATCTTGGTTTTACCGGTGGGATGCAACGGGCTTTCATTTGGCCGCGGCACTGGCGGATTGCCGGATGGAGAATTGCTCGGCGATGCGTGCGTTGCCGTCGCCATGCGTGCATACTGCAATTGCAGCTCCCGGACAACCGCCATCGACTCCGCAAAATGACAGCCTCTATTCTCGCGGCCCCCTCCGAACAGCAGGCACACAATCAACGCTTGCGCACGGCGTTTTTTTGTAGTCACCCCTTCCCCGCACCGGAATCTATTGCCATCCACTTGGCCCATGCCGCCTTGATCTGCTTGTGCCATGGGCCGCGGAGATTCTCAAATTTCGGATACCAGTTACCAAGAATGCCCCCGGCCCGCACCACCGCCGCCTTCTGCCGCACCGTTTTGGCAAAGCCATAATCGACGCTCAACCCATCGGCCATACGATAAAATACTTCCGCCGAATGTAGGCCATGTATGCCATAATGGAATGGGAAGCGTCTGCATAACACTCTGCGATCGCATTACGCTCCAAACTACCAATTCTGCGGTATGGTTATATTTGTCCATGGCGACCAGATGCTGCTATGTTTCAACCTCACACGCACACGATAAACGCCCGAAAGGCTCATATCGTACATACAGCTCAAATTGATCGGCTCGGCGTATTTGTAAACAATGCCGGGCTTGAGGGTGTATTCGTGCCGCTTGAGATTTTGCGGTGCATGTTTGGCCAACCATTTTCCGTAGGCGGTTAATGGAGCGGGCCTTTTGTGAATATACGGCACTTCATGAGGTTTCGGCTTCTGGACGGTAATCGATTCGCCAAGGAAGCTCGGCCCGGTAACTTCGATCTGTCCGAAATCGGCTAACGGGTTTCCAGAGAATGGCCGCGTTATCGGTTGTTTCCCTGAACCAAAAAGTTCCGCTTGAATGCTGATCGGCCCCGGGCCGGTGGCGACTGGTTTGATCAAAATAATGTGAATGCCCGCCGGTGTGTTGACAGGTAATTTCGGCTCCGCAATAGACAAATGGGCTAAAGTCCCTTTCGGGAGCTTTTGGTATGGTGCAGTTACCGAAATTTTCAGCAAGTTGCTTTTAATTGATCCATGGCCAACCCGAAGGTGCCCCACAAATGCCCCATCTTGATCAAGAGCGATGCAATTTCCTACATCAACCCAGCCATTCGTTGTAACAATTTTGGCTGTCGCTCTCCATTTGGAAGCGCCATATTTGGTGACCAGGCGGATGCGATATTTATCCGGTAGGGTTAAGTCTAGAAAACGACCGATTGGGATTATATTATTGAGTCCTCTCGGACTGGTGAAATATTGTGCCGACTTCCCTGGCATTACGAGTTGAACAGGTGGTACCCAATGTCGCGGAACAAAGATAATCTTACTGCATTTTCGGCCAAAGTTGGTACTAAATGTTGGTCGATTAGTTGAAAACACAACGGCCTGTGGTAAAAAAGTAAATTCTGCTGGATAATATTGCGTAAAAATGAATGGAAGCTTCCCGCTGTTGACAAAGCTGGCGACAACGGAAACCGCAGAACCAGATACGAAATTCTTCACCTGCGCCCTTATCTCCAGCTTTACAGGTGGGACCACTGCTGCCTGTGCCACCACGCCCTTTGTTATTGGAGGAATGGTTGTGATAGCTACAGCAATTAAGATAATATAGGCTGAAATAGTTTTCATAATGTTACTCCTTATTTCGGCGGTGACGGTGGCGATAGAATCTGATTCCAGACAGGATAGGTGTCCGTTGTTCCAGCTGGTGCCGGACCGGCGGCGGCTGGTGATGCATTAGTCAATGTCCACGTCTGGTTTTTTGCATTCCATGTCAATGTTCCTCCCCAGTGCCAAGACGACGATGCAAGCGGAATATCAATCGAGCCGGATTGTTTTGGTGTGTACATTACCCACATCGTAGGCGAATCATCAATGCTCAATACGGAGTAGTTGACTTGGTTAGCGAAGTTATCCGTGACCTCTTGTGGCCCGTCAAGAACCTCGTCGTTCCCATTGGTTACGTCGTTGGAGTCATAGGGATCTCTCCCATCAAGGCCCGTCCCGGTCGCGGCGAAATTAGTGACTGGGGGAACGCCTGTCCACATATCATTTTCCGTGTATACCTGCACGTAGTAGCTTTGCCCCGCATAGGTAGCCGAATGGACTGTGGGGTGCGAAAACAGAATTCCGGCCTGCTGGGTGGTCGCGCTATTCTGGCCTATGGCGTTAGTCGCGACCAGATAGATTACTTCCGCAGGTCCACCCTGTTCTGGGGTAGCCCGCGTCGCATATTGATATGTCGCCTTGAGCGTTGTCGTCGGCGCGGTCACGATGAAAGTGGTATTGACTGGTGTAGCGCCGGTTACGCCCTGTGGTTGAACGGAGGGGTTGAAGCTCCCACCTTTCGTGTAGTAATACGATTGAAGCATCGCTGGTGAACTAGATGGATCGGGAAATGTAGATTTTGTATCATTGCCTGGCGTCAATTTATTGACGGTCGCACTGCTATGATCACTTGCTACGGTGTATCCGTTAATTGCCGCCGAGCCGTTATCCCCAGCACCGTCAATTTTCCATGTAAATTTACTCGCCAAATCGGATGGTGCCAATTTCGCCCCCAACTGAATCGGCCAACCGGCATGGACATCTTCAGTTTTGTTAGTGACTACACTGCCACTGTCCGGGCTGCCGCCCGCCACCGGCCCGGTGTACGTGATGTCCAGTGTATAGCCGGTCACATCCTCCGGCCCCGCGTTGCCGCTTCCGGCCCAGTTCAGTTGGCCATCGCTTTTCGTATCCGAAATTGACACCGCACACGTCGTAGAAACCTCAAAATATCCCGCAACCAACGGCGTAAATGTCAGCGTCGCATTCGAACTCGACGACGGCTGCGCCGGGCTGATGGTAGCAGTATACTCTCCCTCGTCCGCACCGTGAAACTGGTCCGCCTGTGTGGCCTTGTATAGAACCTGTCCAACAGTCCATGTGTACTGCGTGGAAAGGCTACTCTCGTCCTCACTCGGCGGAGGTGGACTGAGGCTTGATGTCGAGGCACTTAAGCTGGAGGTGGCGGCGCTGTTAACCTTCACCGGAGTAGGAGACAGTGCACTCATGTTGGCCGTTACATAAACTGTGCCAGTAGGATCGCCCAGGCTCCTGATGGCAAAGATTGCCAGCATCACCAGCACCGCTGAAACAATTCCCAGTTCCAGCACAATGGATCGCTTGCGCGGCCCATTCCAGTTCCTTACCCGATTCCAGAGATTTCCAGCCATTTTCATTTCAAAGTTCTCCTTGTCCAAGTTTTCCTGAATTCGGTTGTAGATCGTGATCCTTTGCCATCAGTTCCTTTAATCCCTTCCACTGTTTGAGCATTGCGCGAAAGGCATTGTTCATATTGGAGTCAAATACTTTCCGATCTTTATGTGTCCAAAAATCCAGCCGCCAACGCCAGCGGGCTAACAATGCCGCCGGGGCATTCTGCGCCGCTGCGGCGCGAAGCGCCATCAAACGCACCGGCCAGCGGGC
>JAKAZF010000171.1 GCA_021826605.1 Planctomycetota bacterium
TTTTCGGGGTCGCGATATCGCGACCCCGAAAAGAAATATCATCAGTGGCGTAGGTTCTGGTACAGCTGATACGGCCGAGACCGAATCAAGAATCAAAGCGTTGCCGGACGGAACTGAGAACTGGATAAAATTTACAAGGCTGGAGGAGCTGCCCTCCAAGGGAATCCATGTTCCGCCGGCTCCGTCGTTGAAACTCTTTTCAATCGCCGTCGAGTCCTCATTGGCCAGCGGGCGCAACGAGTCGAATTCGCCGGCGGCCATTTCCGCAGAGCTGGGAGCGAAATAATATGGAATGGACTGGTCGGCGATAGTCGTTCCATTGCCGACAATTACATAGCCGCCGGCGGACGCCACGGACAAGGGGGTGTCCGTGTAGTAGTTAGATGGGACATCCAGTGAAATTGTGGCACCGCCCGCCAGACTGGTTAGCGCGGGAACTGTATTCCCGCCGGTCGGTTGATATCCGACGGAGATGTTGGCTTGGGAAAGCGAAGAATATTCGGATATCGAAGGCGATGTTTTAGCGGTGTAGGGGCCGGCTTGCGGTTGCGCGCCGCCTGCTGATGGATTGCCTAAATTAAATGCCGCACTGGTAAAAATGCCAAGGTACCCGTTACCGGCAACCGGCGTCTTGAGTACAAGGCTGATCGTACCGCCGCCGCCGACGAACGCGAGTTGACTCGCGTTATACTGGCTGGCAAAAACGTTGTAACCGTATCCGCCGGAAGTTGTGGTCAGCGCTCCCAACGCGCCGCTTGCATCAGCGGTGTTCGTGTCATTATTGGAAGAACTTGTAAAGTCGTTGGGCAATGAGCCACTTAAATTGCCGGAATTGTAATTGAATATCGAGGAGGCGGTATCCGGAACCGCACTTGCGTGGACCGTTGGGGAGTTTAACAGGCCTACCCCCGCAGACAATAGAACCCCTGTTGTGAAAATAAAACCCTTCATAGGAAAACCTCTCTGACTTGCACGGCGCGACCCGGAAAGTCGAAACAAAAGCGTAATACCGTGACCCAGGAATACCGGTGTTGACGGATGCAAATTCTGAATTTATTCTCGGTCCACGGCCGGCAAACTCTCCGCTCCATTGCGGGGAAATAGCCTTATAGACGCAACAACGTCTGCCATGGAACCAAGCTCATGAATTCAAACCTGTACATACAACGCCCGGTGTCCCATCTCGCGAGGACCGGCATAAAATCAACAGGCAGGTCTTCTGGCTTAGGGCATTTGGGGGCGTAAGCATCTTCCCGGAATATTGTGTTCATGCGGCATGTTGAATCAGTCCGCATATCCCGGCGAGCGCCGGTTGAACTATTTCCAGTGATCTTACGCGAATACTGCCCTTTACAGCGGCGCGTCCGCGGCGGAATTTAACCGCCTTCCCTTTTCATTCGCCTACACCGGCGAACACCTGTCAGGCTGCACTTTACCACCTTTCAAATTCTTTGCAACAATGCTCTGTACTTGTGCTCTGTACTTGCTGCCGACGCCGCTCACGTCTATAACATCCGTTATGTACATGCGGACCTGACTTGGTGAGCCGGGAAATCAGCCCATCGGGTCATGGTCGCGTAGTGCCGGGTCCATTTTGGGATATGGAATTGGACCGTTCCATCGCCGACCGGTGCATCGACATTGCCACTGCAATAAGAAAGGAAATTCTACTCCCATGGCTGCATCATTTCTCTACGATTTAAGCCAACTTGATTTGCATAAAGAAGAGTTCTCTCTGGAGGATATTCGCAAAATTAATCCCCAGCGCTTTGAGATGGAACAGCTCTCGGCGATCATTCATATCGATTATGAGGGTACCACCGTGGTGGGTGTTAAGCATGTCCAGGAAAATGAGTTCTGGGCACGCGGCCATATTCCCGGGCGGCCCTTGATGCCCGGGGTTCTGATGGTGGAGGCGGCGGCTCAATTGTGCTCATTTATGGCCCGCAAAACCATCCCTGAAATACAATTTATGGGGTTTGTCAAAGCCGATACCGTGCGATTCCGCGGAACCGTCGTGCCCCCGAGTTCACTGTACTTAATTGCTCAGGCGGCGGATATATCCCGCCGCAGGATCATCGCGAACTGCCAGGGCATCTGCAATGGCGCGCTGGTTTTTGAAGCTGTGATAACCGGCATGCCGGTGTAAAACGTCACCTTTCGGCAATTTTAGGGTGCATCAATGCCCGAAATTATTGAACGCATTGCTGATCTTTTGCCCGAGGCCGCTTCGATTGCCGACCTGCTCAACAGCAATGTCACTGAAGTGCCGCCTGAAGGCCCGGCACCGGTTGGTAATCAGACGGAAGAGCCGACGACGTTGCGGCGGAAATCCGCTCCGGGCGGTTTTGCGGGAATTCCCGCAAAACCCGCCGTCTATGTGTGCTTTTCTGCCGAGGGAGTTCCGGTCGTCGTGGCAACTACCGCCAATTTACGCAAAGCTCTGCAAAATCGCATGGCCGGAGAAGCGGAGTCTAAAAGAAATCACATCAATTATGCGGAATTTGTGCAAACCATTCGCTTCCGCTGTGTCGGCAGCGCCTTTGCCGCAAGCTGGTGGTACTACCGTAGCGTTCGGTCTTTATTTCCCAGCCGCTACGCCGCCATGCTGGCCTGGAAACCCGCCTGGTTTATCACGCTTGATCCAGCGGCGGAGGTTCCGCAGTTTCAAATTTCCACCGCACCTTGCAACGCACCGGCAGTATGTGTGGGGCCTCTGCTTTCTCGGCGCGCCGCACGGGAATTGATGGAATCCATTGAAGATTTATTTGATCTATGCCGGTATCGCGACATACTCCGGCAAGCTCCGCATGGTACGGCCTGCACGTACAAAGAACTCGGAAGGTGCCCCGCTCCGTGTGACGGCACGATTTCCATGACGGAATATCAGCGGCAAACCACCGCCGCCCGCCATTTTCTCGCCGACGACGCAGACGCGCGAATCCAATGGTGTGACCAACAGGAGGCTTTGATGCGCCAAGCCGCCTCGCGCATGGATTTCCGCCTCGCGGCAACGTATAAACGCAAACTGGATCTCGCCGATAAATTAAATCGGGGAAAGCTGCCGCAAGTTCATAATATGGACAAATGGAAATATTTAATATTCCAGCGGGGCAAAACCCGGCAATGGATCGCTCCATTTGTGGCCGGCCCCGGCTGGGTTGCGGAGTTGCCGGAAGTTCCGGAATCTCAAGTAAATGAACATCTGCTCATGTGGACGCAGCTCTGCAATCCGGGCGTGTCTCACTGCATCATATGGGAAACTTTTCCCATCGAGCAAGTCGCGGCCCTGGTGACCTACCACAAATACCGGCCCGCGGATGCCGGACTTTATATCCCCATGGATGGGACTATTGGAATTGAAATAATCTTCCAGGCTCTGCATATTTGGCTAAACCATGAGAATCAGGATGAAATGCCGGAGATGAATTCCACGGGTCGACCGGCGCTGATAAGTCCCGGTGAACCGCCGGAACTGTAGGAGGATTTTCCGCAACGTGCGTGCGGGAGGCCCCGGGGCATACCGCTGCGAAGATCCGAACAATCAGAAATTCAGGAGACACATGATGATTGATGGTGCAACGGATGTTGTGGTTATTGGCGGCGGGGTGATGGGGCTGACAGTCGCCTGGCAGTTGGCACAACGTGGTGTGTCGGTAGCTGTCCTGGAACAGGCACGTTGTGCGCAGGCCGCCAGCCGTGCGGCGTTGGGAGCGCTTTGGCCTCCGCCGATGGCCCGCGCGGGAGCTATGCAGCAAATGCATCGGCAAAGTTTGTGGGGGTATGAGGCGTTTATACACTCGCTCCAGGCCGCCTCGGGTGTGCATGTGGAGTATCAGCGGCGTGGAAAGCTGGAACTGTTAAATTCTACAGACGCAATTCGTACCGCCGAAGAGCAATGTACCGTTGCCAACGCTTCCTGGCCGGAATTAGATGGTAAACCCGTAATGGAACTGCTTACCGATCAACAAACACTGCAATCTGAACCGGCACTGGCGCGCGCTCCTCATGGAGCACACCTCTGCCGCTGGTCCGGACAGGTAAACGTGGACCAGTTGCTTGCGGCACTGGTTAGCGCGTGCAGCCGTTCTGGTGTGCGCATGATTGAAGCCACCCGCGTTGACCGACTCGAATCTCATGGCGACCGGATCGTGGCGGCCCATGCCAACGGCCAAAGATTTTTAGCTGAAAAATTTGTACTCTGTGCAGGAATCGGTTTGCCGGCCATTGCCGCCGTCCATGATCTTGCCCCACCGGTTACGCCGGTGAAAGGTCAGGCGTTGCTGCTGCGTGTGCAAAAGGAAGTGATTCGGCATATTGTAAAAAGCGGTATGATTTTTCTGGTGCCTTGGCAGGATGGTCGAATTCTGGTGGGGTCAACCACCGAACCGGAAGCGGGTTTTGATCTCACCAACACCGCGGAGGGCATCGCATTTCTGATCAACGGTGCCACGCAGATTGTCCCGGCCCTGAAAGCTGCGGTAGTGGAACGTGTGTGGGCAGGGTTGCGGCCCACGGGGCCCAAACATCGCCCGGTGATGGGTCAGTCGCCCGCTTTTTCGAACGCGTTTGTATGTGCCGGCCATTTCAAAATCGGCATCGGGCTGGCTCCGCTTTCGGGAAAGTTCATGGCGGAATTAGTGGTCACAGGTCGCACCGAGCCGGGTATGGAAGCCTTTGCGCCCAGAAGTATGTCCGAGTAATCACACGGGCACCGTGTGCGGGCCTTGAAAAACGCGGGACGGCAGGCTCAAAAATAATAGTGTACGCCCAGGCCGAAGTACTGAATGGTATTGACAAAAAACTGACCATACGGCGAATGGCCACGATAAAATTCCAGCAGGATTTGCAGTTTTGAGCTATCGGGTTTTCCATTATTTAATTCAATACCGCCCACCGCGGAAATATCTGTGTCGTAATTGTTTTCGCTCCAGTTTTTAAAATCAACGCCGGCCACCGGCGACACGTAAAATGTCCCCTTATGAAAGAATGGACGCCCGTGGTATTCTGCCCCATAGTGAAACCGCCAATGCCCCAGTTCCTCGGGGGCTACATCATTTAGATAGCCCGCTCCCGCATACAAGCGGACCGTGCGGTGTAGTAAGTCGATGGATCCCAGGGCGTTAAGCTCCTCATAACTTAT
This sequence comes from Planctomycetota bacterium, assembly GCA_021826605.1. The sequence goes on from JAKAZF010000171.1 coordinate 5,144, forward strand.
TTTCTGACGCAGCCCGTTGTAATAGGCCGGGTTGGCAATTAGAAATTCGTCGCCCAGGTGCGAGCTTTGATGGTAGTAGCGCACCAGAAAAGAAAAATTGCGGTGCCGCACCGCAAAATAGCCACCCACCAGAAAGTCCACGTTTTGCAGATCACTGTGAACCGTATCCATATTGAAATAGGCAAACACGTCGGCCTGCATACCCGCTTCCCACTGCCAGTGATCCGCCCAGTTTCCGCGCTCAAACGGTATTGTGTCGCCGATGCTCACGGGAATAACATCCTTAAGTCCATTGGGATGATAGGGAGAGTAATACGTATAAGCCACGCTGAACGTCGGCCACTTGGGATCGGCTATCAGTGGCTGAAACAGCCTTCCGGGAGGTAGAAATCCCGTAGGAAGCCGATAGACGCCCGCCCGTTCCATGGCCTTGGTATTCATACCTATAGCAAAGTTTCCGTTCCCCGGATTGGTGGAGCTCCCCGGCATGGGCATGACGCCGAGATTTCCCCCCGAGGTGCCGGGCGCGGCACCAAGCTGGGATGGCGACGGTTGCAAAAACTCGACCGTTTTGACGCCGTCTACCTGCCGCACCGCATGACGCACGGACGTTTGATCCGCCGGCGGTACGCCTCTAAGTTCAACGGTTGTTCCATGCACCTGCACCGATGGGGAGCGCAGATGGAATTTCATGCGCAGCAGCGCGGAAACATAACCGGAAACATACGCATCACGGGCTTGGGTTGATACGGGCACAGACGCCGTAACATGGCTGCACGCACAGAAAAGAACAACCACTGCCACCGGATAAATAGTACGCATGAATTCTCCTGAATCTCTATTGCGGGTATCCCCTACTTGATTCTAACGCTGCACGCACCTGAATCTTGCACCCATCACGTCATGGCGGTTTGCATCGGGAGCACCCGCAGCGTGGCCGTCGCATTGGCGCGAGTCGGCTGCGGTTCCGGGGGCGGCGATACGGGTTGGTCCGCCGTAATATCCAGCATGCGCTGCAAACTCACGCGCGACCAATACGTATCAAAAGGATCAACTCTAATTTGATTCAGTACCTTTCCAACCGCGAGATTGTCAAGAATATAAAGCAGGTGGGGGGGATCAATGCGGTACATGGTGGTGCACAAACACTGGCAGTCTGAAAGCACGACGATCGTTTGTTCCGGATGAGCCTGGGCCAGGCGTTGTACCATGTGTACTTCGGTCCCCACCGCCCATTTACTTCCCGCCG
>JAKAZF010000172.1 GCA_021826605.1 Planctomycetota bacterium
CCCACACGGGTCAGCAAGCGCGCATCAAACCGATGCTGTTGGGCGTATTCAACCACCGCTGTGCCAAAGCCATTGATAATGGAATGATCCTCCACTGTTATAATGGGCCGACCGCTGTGGAAAACCTGTTGGAGCATGGCTCCATCCAGAGGTTTACAAAAGCGGGCATCGACCACCGCCACGTGGATATCTTCATTTTCCAATAGTTTAGCCGCTTCCATCGCCTGCCAAGCCATAGATCCATATGCAATAATAGTGGCATCTCGACCTTGGCGCAGGGTACGGGATTTACCTCCGGTGCGGGTAATCAGCCACGGCTCCACCGCGTCCTTGGTGCCCAGCGGCTGCGGCGGACAGTTATCCCGGGGATAGCGAATTTCGCATGGATTTTCCAGCGTCATGGAAAAATCCATTGCGGCAATCAGTTCCTGCTCATCTGACGGGGCAATAAGCACCATCCCCGGCTGACTCTTCAGAAACGCCAGATCGCAAAAGCCATGGTGTACCGCGCCATCGTCACCCACCAAGCCCGCGCGATCCACACAAAATGTCACCGGCACACTTCCTGAAAAACCTGGTCAAACGCCCGCTGTAGAAACGTGCTGTAAACGGCTACAATCGGCCGCAGGCCGCCCTTGGTCATGCCGGCGGCCATCGCGGTAGCGTGGCCTTCGCAAATACCCGTGTCAAAATAGCGATCCGGAAACACCGGCTTTAGTTTAATCATGCCCGTGCCGTCCGGCATCGCGGCGGTAATGCCCACCACCCGGTCATTTTTCCGAGCCAGATTCACCATGGCGTCGGCAAACGCAGAAGTCCAGGATCGCCCGGAACTCTGGTTCATCACCACCCGGCAACCTTCCACGCGGAACGGCTTGGGGCTGTGAAATGTTGTGGGGTCATCACACGCCCACTCATAGCCTTTGCCCTTGATGGTTTTGATATGCAACACGGCCGGTGCGTGGAGATGTTTAAGCTCCTGGAGTTTTTCAACCAAGCCCGGTAAGTCGTGGCCATCCACAGGCCCGAAATATTTCAGGCCCAGATCTTCAAAAATATGGCCGGGCGCAATGGTGTTTTTGATGCCCTGCTTGATATGGAACCCCACATCAGAAATTTTCTGGCCATAGGGAATACGGTCCAGCAATTCCTGCGCCCGCTTTTTTACTTCGTCGTACGTGCTGGTAACGCGGAGATGCTCCAAATAGTTGGCAAAGGCTCCCTGCGGCTCGCTGATGCTCATCGAGTTGTCGTTGAGAATGACCAGCATTTGCCGCTTGAGCGTACCGGCGTTGTTCAGGCCCTCAAACGCCAGACCATTGACGATCGACGCATCTCCCACCAAGGCCACCACCGAAGTGTCGCGACCAAGCTGGGCGTCCGCACGGGCCATGCCCACCGCCGTGCTGATGGCAGTACCAGCATGGCCGACGCTGAATAAATCGTAGGGTCCCTCCGCAGGGTCGGGGAAACCGGACACGCCATTCTTTTTCCGCAAACTGCTAAAGTTGGCATATCGACCGGTAACAAGTTTGTGCGTGTAACACTGATGCCCCACATCCCAAAGCAGTCTATCCTTGGGCAAATCAAAAACCACATGGATGGCCAGACTGATTTCCACGGTACCCAAATTGGGTGCCAAGTGGCCGCCGTTGGTTCCCACGGTGGTCATAATGGTTTCACGAATTTCCTGGGCTAGTATGTTCAGCTGGTCCAGGGATAGCTTTTTTACATCCGCCGGCGATTGAATCGTTTCCAGGAGTTTTATCATGAGTTCCTTCTCACAAAACCTTAACCAGTCCTTAAGGATGATACTCGGTAAAACCCGGAAAGGAAAGAAGCTACCTTCTTCACTACCGGCACCAATATATCATCAACTGTTAGTTTACGCTCCTTTTGGCCCAACGCAAGCCTGCAAACGCAGCCAGTTGCGATGTCCGCGAGGCGAATAAGGGCGTTGGTTTGAGCGCGAACCGAAAAAAGCCGTACCGGCAGCAGCCGGGTGCCATTGGAAAATAAGTGGATTTCGCAAAGACGGTACAGTCAGGTGGTGCTCATGAAAGCCGGCCACAAGCGTCCGGCCACTTTATCGGCCTTGATGGACGTGCCGCATTGAAAGGACGTTCAAGCATATCCAAATAATCAGGTACACCGTACCAAGGGCCGAAATAATGGTGGCCATGATGGCCAGGCCGCGCGGACGAAATCTCAGCCCAACCAAACTCATCACCAGCCCGATCGGGGAGACCAGCCCCGCGCAAAAAATACCCATGACGGCGATGATTAACGCAGCCAACCCGTAGCCATTAAGGGTTCGCCCGGCCTCACACGCCTCGTTGGGGATATTTTGCAGAACTGCCGACCCGGCCGCGGCCGAAGTTGGTCTCAGCCCGGACTCTGGAGGCTCAGAAAGATTGCCAGTTGCCCCGGGTTGCGCCGGGTTTACAGCAGCTGTTTTGGGGGAAAGATTCTCAAAGCAGCGCCGGCAAACGATTCTACCGCGGTGGATCCACGGTTTGTTAGGCTCAAGAATGCCCGCCCCGCAATGCGTACAAATTTTCATGCGGTCCTCGGAGACAATTTCCGAGCCTCTGGTCCGATCAGGCGCTTTCTTTAATGGGTATCGGCTTGCTGTCAAAGAGGCCGGCCTCACCACGAACGATTTCTTCGGTAATGACATAATGGCCGTGCTGACCCTTTTCCGGCAATTGGTACATCAGGTCGATCATTAATTCCTCCATAACGCTGCGCAAGGCCCGGGCCCCAGTATCGCGTTTCAGGGCTTTTTCCGCGATAAGCCGCAGTGCCGGAGCCGTAAACTCCAATTCACACCCTTCGAGTTGGAAGAACTTCTGATATTGGCGTACCAATGCGTTTTTCGGTTCCTGGAGAATCTGCATCATGGCTTCGTGCGTGAGCGGTGCCAAGGGTGCAATGACAGGCAAGCGCCCGACAAATTCTGGAATCATACCGTATTCGATCAGGTCGTCAGGCGTTACCTGGGCGATATATTTGGATGGCTTGTCGGCGGCATCCTGTGCGGCATTGATTTCCGTGCCGAAACCGATCATTTTTTTGCCCAGACGATTGGCGATGATCTGATCAAGCCCGACAAAGGTGCCACCGCAGATAAATAGAATGTGGGTGGTGTCGATTTGAATATACTGTTGTTCCGGGTGTTTACGGCCACCCTGTGGGGGTACATTGGCCAGCGTACCCTCCAGCATTTTTAACAGCGCCTGCTGCACCCCTTCACCCGAGACATCGCGGGTGATGGACACATTCATGTTGGTTTTGCCGATTTTGTCGATCTCGTCAATGTAGATGATACCGCGTTGAGCGGCTTCGAGGTCATAATCCGCATTCTGCAGCAACTTGAGCAGGAGATTTTCAACATCTTCTCCCACATAGCCGGCCTCAGTAAGCGTGGTGGCGTCACCAATGGCAAATGGCACGTTAAGACTGCGAGCCAGAGTACGCGCTAAAAGCGTTTTGCCGGATCCGGTGGGACCTATCAACAATACATTGGACTTATCAATTTCCACATCGTCTGCGCCACGGGCATCGGTGTGCATGAGACGTTTGTAATGATTATGCACCGCCACCGCCAAAGCCCGCTTCGCGGGATCCTGGCCGATGACATACTGGTCCATGAACTCTTTGAGTTGCCGCGGCGGGGGAATCTGGCCGACCATGGGCTTGGATCCGGAGACTTTGCGGCGTTCCTGGCGAAAAATATTCTGGCAAAGTTCAGAACAGTTTGAACAAATGTAGATGTCGTTGGGGCCTTCAACCATCGGCCCGACTTCCCGGCTGGATTTGCCACAAAAAGAGCAACTGGTTATCTTGCGGCCGCGAAACCCGCCACCGCCACCGCCGCCGCCACTGCCACTGCCACTGCCACCACCGGCGCTCCCACCATTACCGGAACTGGATCCGCCGGCTCCACCGAACCCCGTTGAATTGGAACCACCACCGGTTTGATTCATCATGACTTTTTTCCAACCAAATCGAACCGCACTTGTTATTTGAGTTAAACCCATAGGCGTTTTTATCGGCTGCCGGGCGGTAATCGCTAAAACCTTTCCACATCTCCCGGATGATCCGGCCGGTACCATTTCCAAGGGTTATTTCGCGGCCAAGCACGTATTTCCCCGCGAAATTACCGCTTTCCCACGGACTTGGTTGATTTTACTTCATATAGCCGTCAAAGTCCAGGAATGCAGCCTGCACAAAACCGCCGCGTTGGCAGGCTGAAACCCGCATAGTCAATAACCCATGGCCTCCGGAAAGTGGTAATCCTACTTCCTGTCTTCATCCGATGCGGTCTTCGCCGGATCCGCAGGCTCCGAAGGTAAGAAATGTTCCTTCATGCGCGCCGCCGATTTGGCTTTGATCCGCAGATATTCCTCCTGGGTCAGTTCGCCATTTTCGTACATGCGCTTAAAGTCCATCAGCGTGAAACCGCCCGCGGATGCAGAGGTAGCATCATGATCGAGCACTTTTCGACGGATCATCCGCACCGCCATATACCCGATCACGCTCAAAATAATCAGCCCGATGCCGCCAAGAACAAGGTGTATCAGTGTTGAGATCATACCAAACTCCTGGCCCGGAGAGTCATCCACTGCCACCCGCGCTGGTCACCGGGCACGGACCCGAGCTTTCCACCTCTTATTGTACGTCAAGAGCGGTCCAAGAGTACACCCTGGGAGCCGGGGTTATTGGACAAACATGCCGAGCGATTCCGGTACACCGCACCCCGGAAATGGCTTTGCCGATGGTTGCACTGGCTCGAAAAGATCACGAAAAACCCCTATACTGGCGCAGCATGGGAAACTTAAAATCAGCCCCCCGAAGTTTGACCCCGCCACCACGGGCCCGACCCAAGCCGTCAAAGGCGTCCGCACAGACCCATACACCGCATATTGAAAACCGGCGAGCCTACCACGATTATTTTATCCTGGATAAATTCGAGGCCGGCCTGGCCCTGGTCGGCAGCGAGGTCAAGAGCTTGCGCCAGGGCGGGGCTCAGTTAGCAGGATCCTTTGCCATCATTCGCAATGGCCAGGTATTGCTGATGGGCTGTCATATCAAGGAATACGAGCAGGCCAACCAGTTTAATCATGATCCCACCCGCGTTCGCACACTGCTGCTGCACCGGCGCGAAATTAGACGCCTCGAACAGCGCATGGCTAAAGAAGAAGGTGCCGCGCTGATTCCATTGAACATTTATTTCAAGCGGGGCTTTGCCAAGGTTTCTCTGGGATTGGCTAGAGGCAAGGCCAAGTATGATAAGCGCGAGGCCATTAAAGCACGCGACGCAGCCATGCAGATACGTCGCGCCATGCGGCGACGATAATGCCGTTGTCCAAGCCCCCCCCCGAAAACACCGCCCCACCGCCGACGGCCGCTATGGCCGTTAAAAGTGCAGCATCTTCTTGACGTTGCTCACGCCGGGCACAGAACCAACTTCAAACTGGCCTGCCAGTTTTTCGACATCGCCAAGCGATTTAATCGAACCGTTATTGAGTCCGGTCTGAACCTGCTGCAGAAAATTGGTGGCTTTGCCCAACACTGTGGTAAGCGTACCAAGCTTACTTTCCGCAGTGGCCGCATCCGGATACAAACTGTTGACGGTCTTTTGCAGGTCAACTTTCCAGTTGCCGGTATATTGTTTTAAATAAACCGCGGCCATGTTGTCACCTTGTTTGACAATGGCATGTTCGCCCTCAATGACCAAGGGCGATTTCTCGGAGGCTGTGGTTGGAATCAGGCCACTGGTCGGCGCAATTTTGGCCACCAGCGTGCCAATTTCCGAAGACTGCCCTCCCAGCTTCTTTTCCGCCGCCTGAACCACCGTGGTTTTCAAGGATTCCATCTTGGCCACGGCAGCCACCAGCTTTTTCTCCACCGGAGTGCTGGCGGCGAAGCTGCTTTCAATTTGTGATATATCGCCGGACTTTATCTTTTGCACAATATGGGTCAGCGCCGTCTCCGCCGAACTCACCGTCAGAGCGGCTCCGTTGCTGTTGCCGCCGGAGTTTGCCGTTGATGCAGACTTACCTTTTGGCGACTTGGAACAGCCGGAAAGAGTCAGGGCTAACGCTAAACCCAAGACCATCGCGAAACGATTGTTCATGGAAATCCTTTCTAAAAAAGGCTCTATTTTTAAATACTGCCTTCAATGCTAGCCCCAAATATGCGTCTTGACAAGCTTATAGGCTGTTGTACCGAAGTAGAATTGTCACCCCTTAGCCGAAATAGAAGTGTCACCGTTAGGTCTGGTGTATACCAGACAGGATGGAAAACTTACTTATGTCGGCTAAAGAGCGGGTTCG
>JAKAZF010000173.1 GCA_021826605.1 Planctomycetota bacterium
CCCTTGCCGCACCGGATTTAAGCAGGGACCGATAGTCGGTGCCGTCAAAACGGTTGTGATGAAGAATGCCGACTGCCGCACCGCCGACGGCTGCGGCACCGATAAGCACGCCGGCAATGGTCATTCGCAGTTGTCGCCGACGCTGCATTTCCATATGCCGCGTAAGCCGCCATGCAAGGATGATCCCGATCAACATCGCGGCGGCAAGAAATGTCAGATAGTCACGGGTGGTCAGATCGACCAGCAGCGGAAAGCGCGTAACCCATCCATGCGACGTATGGATTTGAATCTCGTATGGCTTGCCCGAGGCTATCAGTGGCACCATTACGCTGATCAGCAATACCAGCCCTATGTAAAGGACGCACAGTTTCACCAGCCAGGGCCGCAGCATTTTCCCAATCGCCAAAGACCAGTAGCTTCGCGGTGGCGGTGCCAAAGGCGTCTCCAGAAGTGATGGACTGGTAATTTCAGTCATAGGTCACCCTTGGATCGACGGCATGGTATGCAATATCGACAAGCAAATAACAAATCAGCGTGATTGCCGCCGACACCAGCGCCATGGATTGAATGACCGGTAAATCACGGGCGTAGGTGGCCTGGTACATCAACCGCCCCATTCCCTGGATGGAAAAAATCTGTTCAACAATTACCGATCCCCCCAGCAGCCCCGGTACCGTCATCCCGATGATGGTGATCATCGGCAGCATGCTGTTTTGCGTTACATGCCGCAGCAGAACAGCCGATGGCGGCAGCCCTTTGGCCCGGGCGGTGCGCGTGAAATCCATAAATAAATTTTCCAGATACGAACCACGCACCTGTTTGGCCAGATAGGCAAAGCCGCCGTAACTTAGCACGAGCACGGGCAGCGTTATGTGCCAGGCGTAATCTAAAACATACTGCAGATAGCTCATATGACTGGTGTTGGTGGCGTGTAGCCCGGCGGATGGAAACCAGTTAAGGTAATCCGGATTAGCCAGAAAGCCGATTGCCATGGAACCCACCCAGATCACCGGCAGTGAATAAAGCACCAACGAACCTATTCCAAATGCGCGATCGACCAGCCTGCCGTGATAAACCGCCGCCAGCATTCCCCCCGGCACGGCCACCAGATAGATGATGATTAATGAAATGACATTGATTACCAGCGTGACCGGTAACCGCTGGAGCACCAATTTCGTCACCGGTTCAGAAAATTTGATCGAGGTACCCAAATTACCGTGAATCATGCGGTTGATCCACTGCACGTACTGTATGGCCAATGGTATCGGTTGGCCGTGCCGGTTCACCAGATGCAGACGCCTCTCCATGAAATGTTCCTCAGCCAGTTGCGACTGATGAGCACCAAGCATACCGGGGGCAAAGTGTGCGCCGGCAGTGGTCAGCCCCGGTGCCATGCGTATTACCGCAAAAATGATAAAGGTCATCCCGATAAGGGTAGGGAACATCAGCAGTATGCGTCGAATGATGTAACTTAGCATGCTTCGGTTGCGTCAAACGACGCGATCCCCAATCTTCATCGGTATTTCTGCAGGGCCAGCGGCACAAACCAATCCGCCGGAGCAATGCCCGTCACCGGATAAGGCTTGGTATTTTTAATACGCTTATTAATAGCAATAAGATCGTAGGCCGTGAACATGAATAGATAGGGCTGCTGACGGTATATCTCAGCCTGCAGCTTGTGCCAGATGTGCATCCGCTTGCGGAGATTCAGCGTGCGACGGCCCTCGATTATCAGTTTATCGGCCAGCGGGTCATCAAAATCACCCGCGTTGCTACCCTCATTTTTGTAGCTGCCGGAATACCATATCTGGTACGGATCGTTTTCAATTGAGCCGCTCCACCCCAGCATGACGGCATCAAAATGCCGATGATTGATTTTTTGCAGCAGCGTGGTGAAATCCAGAGGGTTGATCTGCATATCGATTCCCGCCGATGCAAACTGCTGTTTAATGTATTCGGCAATACGCTTGCCAAGAGGAAATTGTGATGGAATCGTCAAGCCGAAGCGAAACGTGGTTTTGCCTCGCTCAAGCAGGCCGTCGGCACCGCGCGTCCATCCGGCCTTTTTCAGCAGCGTCTGTGCCATGGCCGGATCATACGCTATGGGTTTGATGTGCCGATTATTCTGTGGGCTGACCGGATTAAACGGCCCCGTGTTCTGCACCGCCAGACCGTGCATAAAGGTTTTTATCATCGCCGGTTCGTTGACCAGCATGGCCAGGGCAACCCGGGTGCGTCGATCTTTGAACCATGGTTTTGTTAAATTCCAGCAGATAAAGTTGTATCCCGAAGCCGAACTCAGATATTTATACGTGGTGAACTTGGTTAGAAAAGACTTCTTCCGGTGGTACTTCAGCCATTGCGATGGTTCAAGCCCGTCGGCATCAATCTGTCCGGCCAGCAGGCTTTGAAGCGACGCCTGCGGATTGGTAATGAAGCGATAAACCAGTCGATTGAATATGGGCCTTGGTCCCCAGTAGCGTGGATTGCGGGTAAGCACAATCTGCTGACCGGCCGTCCAGCGTTTAAGCACATACGGCCCGCTGCCCACCAGTAATTTGCCATGACTGTTAAATTGCGAAATTTTTGGAAAGCCGTATACCGACTTTGGAATAATTGGTAATCCACCCGCCATACCCAGTGCCTTGAAGTAGGGCTGCTTGAAGGTAAACACGACCCGATGAGCGGACAACGCCCGGCACGATTTAATATCGGTGTAATAGGATCGAAGCGGTGCGCAATTAACTTTCGGGTTCATCAATGTGTCATAACTGAATACCACATCCCGCGCCAGTACCGGTTGGCCATTGCTGAATCGCGCCCGTCGCCGGATGACAAATGTAATCTTGAGCCCATTTTTACTCATGGTGTAACTGCGCGCCAGCCATGGATCATATTTAAGCGTGAGCGGATTGCGCACCAGCAGGCTTTCCAGTACCGACGCCTGAATCGTTGCCGCCGATTCCGATTGCGGCACATACGGCATGATGCGGTTAGGCTCGCTGTCGAGGCTCTCCACCAGCCAATCACCATACGCAAAATCTGGTTTTGTGTAAGGGTTATAAGGTGGCAGCGGGGGATTGGGAAACATGACATAGCGACTGCCGTTGGGCAGGGTTTTGCGTACATCGCCGGTGGCCGTGCTTTTGCCGCCGGCAGGGCCTCTGCGCGTCCGCAAGCCGGTGCGTTGAATGCTCTTCAGTACATAAAGTTCCGAGGTTTGCTGGGCTTCCATACTTTGCAAATCGCTTCGCAATCCCGCAACCTGGTGCGTCAAATAGTTGTAACTCCCCAGAGTGAAACCCAAAATGACCACGATCACAATAAAGATGCACAGAAATATGAAATCTTTAACCGTAAAGCGGTTGCCCATTACATCTCCAGATCGAACCGATCAGTTCAGTCGCTGGTCGGTATGTTCGTCAACGCGCTGCAAATCCTAACCGGAGGCACGGCAGCTAACCGCAATTCTAGCTGGAATGGCGAGCAAACGCATCGCGCAGGCCGTCGCCCAAAAAATTGAGGCATATCAGGCTGGCCGCCAGTCCGAAACATGGCCAAAAAATAATCCACCAGTGCGCGCTGACTGGGTTGATATCCGCTACGGCATTGGACGCCAACGTGCCCCATGTTGGCAGCGGCCGCTGGACGCCTAACCCCAGAAAGCTCAATGTTGATTCGGCAAGAATCGCACCCGGCACGGCCAATGTGGCGTACACGGCAATCGTGCCCATGATGTTGGGTAGAATATGCCGCAGGCCAATCCGCCATGGGCTTAAACCCAGCGCACGAGCCGCATCAATAAATGGACGGGTTTTAAGCGACATCACCTGGGCACGAATGACCCGCGCCATGTTCAGCCAGCTCACCGCTCCGATGCCAACCAGCAATACCAGCACGTTGGCAAAGCCATTAGACTGCGGCAGCCCTATCGAAGAGAGCCAGCCCGCCACACGACTCACTACCGCCACACGCAGCAAAATCACCAGCAGCAGATACGGCAAACCGTAAAGCACATCCACGGCCCGCATCAGCACGGCGTCAATTCGTCCACCAGCGTAGCCGGAAATCACCCCGATGGCCGTCCCGATTGTCAGCGTTATCGCTGCTGCACATAGCCCGATGGAAAGTGATATCGCCCCTCCCAGAAAAAAGCGGACCATTAAATCCCTCCCCAGTTTGTCCGTTCCCATCCAGTGGGCCCAGCTTGGCGCTTGCAGCACCTGATGCAGGTGCTGACTGTTGTAGGCGGGAACCGTCCACGGCAGGCTGCCAAAGCAGAATGATATGAAAAGCAGCGTACCGATAAGCCCGACCATGGCGCTGGTAGATCGGGAAAAACGCCGCAGCGATTGGTGATAAGGCGAGCGATGAATAGAAGGCAGCGGGGGGGCGGCAACGGTACTCATCTACACATTTCCCAAAATCGTAACCGTCGGATCGCGACATCGCGCCCCGGGCGTCAGACCGTCACGGTACTGCGGTCCAGATTAAAGGCGCGATGCACAGCCTTTAACGCCTCGGCGGCATCGGCTTTGCCAATGGTGCAGGAGATGCGTATCTCGCTGGTTGAAATATTCTGGATATTAATATTTTTCTCCGCCAAGGCCGTAAACATGGTGCTGGCCACGCCCGTCGCCTGCTTCATCCCCACGCCAATCACCGAAACTTTGGCAAGGTCTTTTTCGTAAGTCGCATGGCCGCCCAATTCTGCCAGCACGGCATCGACCGCCGGCTTAAGATCAGCCACGTCACCATGCTCGACCGTAAAACTGATATTGGCAGTCTTGTCGTCCATAACGTTTTGAATAATGTCGTCCACAACTATATGACGCTCGCCGACGACTGTAAAAATTCTAGCCACCACGCCCGGGCGATCCGGTATGCCTTTGAGTGTGACGCGGGTAAGTTCTTTTTTCAGGGCGCAGCCCGAAACAACAATGTCTTCCATTGATTTAGTCTCCGCAACAATCCACGTGCCCGGTGCATCACTGGCGCTGTTCCGCACATGAATGCGTACATTATATTTCTTCGCAAACTCCACTGCCCTTGTCTGGAGCACCCCAGCCCCCACGCTGGAAAGCTCCATCATTTCGTCATAACTGATCATCTCAATTTTTCGGGCCTCGGGAACAATTCGCGGGTCGGCGGTAAATACACCATCCACATCGGTGAAGTTTTCGCACGCTTCTGCCTCAAGCACGGCACCCAGCGCCACCATGGTCGCATTGCTGCCTCCGCGCCCCAGCGTGGTGATGTGCCCGTCCGCCGTAACTCCCTGGAACCCGGCAACGATAACAATTTTCCCGGCCGACAACTCATCAAGGATGCGCCGTTTATCAATTTCACGGATGCGGGCCTTGGAGTGCACCGCATCGGTAATCAGGCCTATCTGCGGACCGGTAAAGCTGATGGCTTCGTGGCCCTGCGAATGTATGGCCATCGCAATGAGTGCGATGGTTACCTGCTCTCCCGTGGCCAGCAGTTGATCCAGTTCACGCTTGGGCGGGTCCGGTGTGATACGATTCGCCAAATCCAGAAGTTCATCGGTCGTGTGTCCCATCGCTGAAACCACCACCACCACCTGATGTCCCTGCAACTTGGTGGCGATGATCCGTTTGGCCGCCGCATGGATTTTTTCCGGGGTGGCGACCGATGTGCCACCAAATTTTTGAATGATGATCGACATAAAACTCCGCAAATTCCAGCCCTGCAATGTATCGAAAAATGCCGTAAAACGCAAAAAAACCGTAAACCCGCCCAACTGCCGGCCCCATGGCCCAGGTCCTTGGCATGCCTTGCGGCGCAAGCTGTCTTCATTCACTGCGGGGAAACGTTAAGCCTCGGTTAATTCTGCCGGATTATTGACAATCTGCGTTTTTTCTTTTTTGCGCGTTATGATGCACTTATCGGGCGTCTGGGTTCCACAAGTTTGAGCCGATGCCCGCAGGGTGTGTTGACAATTGGGTGTTCGTGCGTCGCCTACAGGGTTGCAGGCCGGCCGTCAGGTGGTTGGTACCCTGTATTGTGGTGGTGCGTTGGCAGCCAATGAGGTTTGCGCATGCAAGCATCCATCGCTAAGCCATGTGTCACTTGCGATCGGCAGTTGCCGGTACACCGACATCTTTGGCTGCTGCCGCAGCACCCCCGCACGTCGCTGATGCTTTGGGCGCAGGACAGCGTCGAACTTGGCGGAGGGGCCTCATTGGGGGATTGGCTAAATCCGAAAGTTTTTCCCAAGGCTGCAATGAACCTTCGGTCTCTTTATTTAAGCGCCAAACAGAAGCGCTCGCTTTCCGCACTTTTCCGCCGGTCG
>JAKAZF010000174.1 GCA_021826605.1 Planctomycetota bacterium
TGATTAATTCCCGGCTTTATCGCCGTGGAGATGTCAATTGAAAATGGCGGATGCCAGACGACACCGAGTGTGTGGCCATTGACAGACACCGTAGCCAGATCATCTACCTTTCCCAAGTGCAAAATAATGCGATTATTGCGGGCTGAAAAATCGTCCGGTAGTCGGATGGCCTTGGTGTAGTACGCGGTGCCAGAAAAATATTTCTCTGACTTGGCGGGCAAGTCCGTCCAGGAAATCAATTTGGGAATGGTCGCCATGTGCGGTGCACCATAACTGGAGGAAAACTTCACCTTCCACGGGCCGCGAACCACCACAGAGCGTGGTATGGCGTGCACATGCAATAAAGTTGTTGTACCGGAAGCTGACTTGATCTGATATCTGCCCGATTTATGAATGATCAGATCAATATGCCCTGCGATATCGAGTGCAGTGGCAACACCCCCCGCGGTGTGCCCATTGCGAAATATTGCCGTCACGGGGTCCGCCTTCTGCAAGGGTCTTCGAAACACCACAAATACCGATCCCCAAGGGCCCAGACGTAGTGGCACGTCCGTCCGCCCGTTGGCTTGCGTAAATTCCGCATCAACTTCCTGCTGTCCTGTGCCCGGATGCCAGAATTCCGGCCATTTCCCCTTGATATGGAAGGAGGCGGTTATCGCGGCCGCATGAGCGGACCGGTTGGCGACAAAATATATTCGCTCACCGGGCTTTTTCCTCTCAATGGCCCGAATCTGCCAGCCACCACGCGAAGGTAGATTAAGCATATTATTTTCATGTATTTTTATTTTTTTCACGTGGTGATTGTAGCGGTATTTAACCGTCAGATATTTGTAATACCCGTAGGCGGGATCACCCCCGAACTGCGCGTTGTCCACCCGCAGTGCAATGTGGCTGCCACCATCGGCCGCGACGATCTGTTTCAGCATCGCGGTCACATTTACGCGTCGTCCGTGCCCGGGCGCAGCATAAATGGCGGATATGATACGCAACCGATGAGCGGGATAGTTTATGCTGAATTCCGGCTGGACACCCAATTGATGCAGTACCGTTTGCACGGGCAGATTCCACACTGCCAATCCTTTGCCATAGTGATGTTCTTTAACCGTCGTGCCGTTGCAATTACCCCAGATGGCATGGCCAATGACCGCAGTCCGCACATCGCATTGAGGGTAATCGGTCAAACTCGGCGAGCGATCAGGCCTGGGACCGATGACCGTCGCGCCAGCCTGCACCAATTGCTGCAACTTGGCAGCCGTGCTCGGCAGCATGTTGGTGGTATTCGGTAACAGCAGCACACTGTAGGCGCGTCCATCGGGCAGGATAATTTTACCGTTTTTAACGATCGCCCGCTGAAATAGACTGCGGCTGAGGGCATCCGTTGAATATCCCGGTGGGCTGAAATTAAGCGTGCAAACATGGCAAACCTGCGAGCCTTGCCGCAACATCAACTGACATCGATTGATGTAAGTGAAAAATGAAATGCCCGGTTTGAACCATGTCTGGTTTTCGCCGAAGTGAGTTCCCCACCAACCCATCAAGACGCCAGGGCGATATTTCTTATTCAGAGCCTGTTCTGTCCAGTCGTGCAAGTAGCATTGATTAACGCCGCTGAGAAACCCTCCATCCAAGGCTTTTTTCAAGAAATACGGTGTTTCGGTCATGCGGCTGGTATTGGGTGAACCGGTGAGTGTTTCAGCGCCCACCAGTGTCCGGCCATACGCGCGGGCGGCACCCGCCACATTTGAAGCAATCCCATGGCGGCTGGCATTCCAAAATTCACCCATTGTGATATCGCACGACGCCGCCGCGGCAATCGTGTTGAAAGGCCCGGTGTAAGGCTCCAGGCACATTTTCATATGCGCAGCATCAATCAGCTTGCGATAGATATCAAAATCGTTCCTTACAAATAACTGCGATACCGTTCGCGCCATATCAAACCTGAAACGCTGCGATAGCTGTGAATTTCCAATCACCGCACCACTGAGGACGGGCAACCAGGGCAATGGGTCGTAATGGCGCAATTTAATAAAATCACGGCGAAAGTGCTTTGTCCAATTTTGTGGACCAGCCTCGTAACTGTCAAAAAGCAGATGATTAAACGTCCGCCCAACCGCCGAACCCAGATGCCGCTTCAATGCATGAATGACATGTTCAATATGGAATGTCGCTGCAGCGGCGCTAAGTTTATCCGCTTCCAACGAATGTACCGTACCATGCGGTCCGACCAAACTGTCCGGTACCGGATGGTCGGTTGATGCCGTCGATGTATACCCAATGCGGAATATTCGCCACCGACCCGCCGGTGCGTTCCATTTCAGTTTTCCATCGGCATCCATATCGGCTGAAATATTAATTTCCTGTTTCGGCTTGACAACACCCGTATCGGGGAGTGCCAACACCTCGATGGGCCTGTAAAAATTCAGTCGCGTAGGTGGCTGCTTGAGTAGGATATTAATTTCGCCCGGGCCCTTCACCACCGTAACGCTCGACGTGACCATTTTCATCGATAGCCTGGGGGTGATCCATGGCCCACCACTGGCATCCCAGCCAGGGCAGTTCACCAACCCAAGTGTAATGTGGAAGTGATGGTCAATCTTCGCCGAATATTGCACCAGATGCCAAAAGCGTGGACTCCAGTACGCCACCGGCTTGGGTACCCCGGAATTTGCGATATTCCGTGCCACACCCGCTTGCGAACCAATCGGGCAGATGGTAGCACCGGCTACGCCCGCTTTCTTCATGGCGTAAAGATCGCGTTTGATGCCGTAGCGACTTATGGTATAGCCCATCCAGTGCCACCAGACATAAAGCTGATATTTATGCGGAGGTGCTTTGAATTTCCCTGCCAGGGATCCGGCACCAATCGCCTGCGGCACCGCATATCCGCAGCAGATGAGCGCCAGGAGGCCGGCAGCGGCACATCGTTTCGCGGCATAAGTCATTTGGTGAATCCTCCACAAAATGCCATCCAAAGTGTCATTGACAGATGGAGACTATACCAAGAGAACAGCGCCGTCGCTAACACGCAACGAGGATCGTTCACGGGCGAATTGATCGCCTCTGAAATAGGTAGCGGACTGGCAGCAATCGACGTGAGGTAGAATAAACGCCCGGGCGGCAATTCAAGATCGCTGCCAACGAACCGACTTGCCCACGACGCCATACCCTTTCGCGATACAATGCCACGAATGTTAATACGGAGATGAAATGCTACTATCGGCGTTGCAGGAAAAATTGGACCAAATGGATTTTGTGCGCTTTTATGGTTTACAAATCCAAACGCTTGAACCGAATCGATGCGTAACCAAAATCGCCTATCAAAAACAGTTGGAGCGCCCGGGTGGGATTGTGGCCGGGCCGGCGTTTTTAATGGCTGCCGACGTAACATTCTGGCTGGCTCTGGTGGGAGAATTGGGCGTCGAAACACCTTTGGTAACAGCCAATTTGCAAAGTGCGTTCCTGAATCCTTGCCGGGAGCAGGATATCTGGTGCGAAGCTAAAGTTATCAAGTTCGGTCGACGTCTGATCTACGGCTCCGCCGAGTGCCGCAACGATCGGGGAGATTTATTTACCCATCACACAGTCACCTATGCCCGCATTATTCGCGATTAGGATGACACTGGGGGAACAGGATCAAAAATCCTGAAACAGGCAGCGGAAATGCCTAATTCATCTGCGGAGAATTATATGCCTCGCCGAGCTTGGCCAAATGGTAAAGGTGCAGCAAACCGGCGGCGGCGGCGATGCGAACCTTCTCCGATGGGTCGTGAAGCATATGCACCAGTCGGTCGGCATTATTGCCATCGGGAATCCATCCCAATGCCAAAGCGGCCAGCACGCGGTAGCTTGGATCAGAACTGCGGGCGTAGTGGCGGGCGATCTTTTCCCCCTGTTCGCTTCCTCGTTGTCCCAATCCACGTGCCGCGATGAGTTGGCCTGCCGGTAATGGATCATGCAGGCCATTGAGCAACACGTTGGCCGCCAGCGGGGTATTAAGCGACCGACTGGTATTAAGCGCCGCCAGGTGGTCTATCGCATAGCGGCTGTAACTCAATGCGATAATGCTGGAAATGGCGCGGTGATAGCCGAGGCGCGCGAGCGCGGATGTAACAGCCAGACGGACCGCATGGATGGAATCCGCCGAATCAGTTCTAAGTAAACCAATGGCACTTGGGTCACCCAATCTCCCCAGAACCATCGCGGCGTTGGCACGCACCGTGGGATTTTTGGAATGCAGCAGCGTGGCAAGTTGACCCACATATTGCTCATCACCCAGACGGGCCAAAGCATAAATGATACCGGCTTTCACGCGCTGGCCGCTGTTGGGATACATCTGCATAAGTCGCGACTGAAAAGCCCGCAGACGCAAATTTCCAATCACAATGCAGGCGGTAAAACGAACCGCCGACGATCTATCAGTCAATGCGGCTGTCAACGCCTTGACCGCCGACGGGGAGGGAAGCTGACTTGCCGATTCCACCGCGGCGGCGCGGATGGTTGGCGATGCACTGTGCATTCCGCGCAGGATGACTCCCTCGGCGGGCGCTATTGAAATCGGCTTGTTCGATATGCTGGTGGACGCACACCCACCCACAAGCCAGCAACAACCGATAAACCCAAGCGTCTTCATGGTTTTTGAAATTGATCGTGTGGTCATAGCCATCCTCCACTAATATTGTTAGTCGCCAGCCTGTCTTTCTTCTCCGCCGCCTGCAAATGATACCACCTTGCGCCTCTTCTGTCGGCGAGGCAGATAGGCAAGCCCTGACACGAGTAGCATCAGGGCGGTCAGCCCCAAAACCCATCGGGCAAACCAGTGCCCCCAGAGGGTAAAAATGGTCACGCGTTTATCTACAGGAATGGTAGCGGCGGCAGTGCCGGATACAAACGCGTGACGGCCGCCCACGCTGACTAATTTGATTATTTGTCCGAATGGGTTAATAAATCCACAGTATCCGCCATTGACACATCGAGCTATGCTTACACGGTTTTCTACTGCCCTGACCTCATCCAACTGCAAATGCTGCAACAACTCCGCCCTGCTTTGGTACCAGCCATCATTGCTGATAACCACCAGAAAATCCGCTCCCTTCACACCGTGCAGTGGCCGGCAAAACATTCGCGCGGGCTTTGCCATCGCATCTTCATAGCAGATCGGCACACCGAATACATAGCGTTTATTGCCGACGTGTTCCACAAAGTGATACCATGAATCTCCGGGTGTTAACGAATAATCGCCATTCGGGCCAAATGGCGTGAAATAGGCCAGCAGATGATGAAGCCACGGGACAGATTTTTTGAAGGGCAAATACTCTCCAAATGGAACCAGATGCCGCTTGGCGTAGTAATGACGTGTTTGTCCGCGGCGGGGCGTAAAAAGCACCGCTATATTCTGCATGCGGTCAATATGCCCCATACGGTTAAACCGCACACCCGCCGACCCGACCAGCACGGCGGTGTTGTACTTTTTGGCAAATTGAGTCAGACGCTTAGCAAAGTTTTTATCCATCACCAGCGTGCGGTGCCCACGTCCCTTGGCATACCACGCCGGTGACTGCGCCAGCCAGGATCGATTCAAAAAGCCCGGTACCATCGTTTCCGGCCAAACCACCAGATTGGGCTTGTAACGGGCGGCCTGCACACTTAATTTGAAATAGGAGTTAAACAGCCGCTTCTGATTGCTAATAGAATTGCTGGCTTTAAGTGACTGCGGAATATTCTGCTGCAAGACGGCGATTCTTGGCCCGACACCGAATGGCCTGTGATTAAATTGTGCCAGACCGTATACAACCAGCATCACCCACACGACGCTCACAAGCGCCGCACCCATAAGAAAGGACCACCATTGCCTTTTTGACGCCGGATCGAAGACGAGGCGGGCCGCGCCGGCTAAAATTGCCGCCGTCATGACCGCCAGAAAACTCAGTCCTGCTGCACCAAAAATGGAAACGGATTGCAATACAATCGGGGCACCGGCGAATGCAACACCGAGTGTAAACCACGGGAAGCCGGTAAAAAGATGCCCTCGCAAAAATTCCAGCGAAGTGAAAAGCATGGGGGCTGAAATCCAAAGCGGCAGCCAGACCACTTTGCTTACCAGATGTGTCAATCCGAAGAAAACAACGAGATAAAACCCGCAGTAAATACTCAGGGCAATATATCCCGCCACCGTGATGCCGGACAACCAGTATAAATTCACAACATAATAGACGGTCGAAACCAACCAGATGTAAAGCAGATATTTTATGCTTACGTGCTGACGTTGGGCGCAAGTAATAAGGGGTGCCAGCGCCACCGGAATAAGCATC
>JAKAZF010000175.1 GCA_021826605.1 Planctomycetota bacterium
GGCCATCTGCGGCGTCGCGTCGGCTCAAGGGGTTTACGAACCCGGTTCTCGCCGCCGACTCCTGGCATCTGGCCGGTTTGAGGCCAATCCACCCGTAATTATGGGTGGAACAGGGCACTAGGCTTGTTCCCCGAAGCTTGATAACCTTGCGAAAAGTGGCGCGGTCTGGAAGCCCCCGCTGCCTCAGCGGTGTTGGTGACACCATCTTTGCCACCAGCATACCGCGACGTGTTATCGCAACAGTCCGTCCGCACTGGGCCGCGTTAATGAGTGTGGCGAACTTGTTCCGGGCCTCTTTAATGCTGACGGTATCCATAAAACGAAACTGCCTTGTCTTGTACGCTTCAAGTGTATCAGTTGTACATTATGTGTACCACTGTTTCTGCCAATGTTTCTGCCACGGTGTCACGCCGCAACCGGATTTGCAACAATGGTTCATTCCGACGTATATCCCCATCGCTCGTGGCCATGGCCACCTTTATTTTGGCGTTCTTGAGAGCCGCCACAAAACGATGCTATAAAATGGCATTGTTGATACGCGAATCACCACTCGTGCTTGTATAATGCCTATGCAACGCAAGCAATGCGGTAAAGTCTCCAAAATCAGCCGCCCGGATGGCGCTCAAATAAGCCTCCCGAATAACACTGGTTGATCCGACATGCTCCTCGGGCCAGACTGTAATTGGATGACCATTCAGTCGCAGCCATATATTACTTAACAAGCGGGACCATCGGCCGTTGCCGTTAAGAAATGGATGAATGCTCACAGCGCGGTGATGTAGTCGCGCGGATTGTTCAAGAAGATTCATATCCGCGTTCTCATGCCAATAAGCCAGATTATCCAGCATGGTTTGCAATTCAATATCAATCTGATGAACCGGTACGCCCAGGTTCAGTTCCGAGCATCGTCGCTTTCCCGCCCAACGCCACACTTCACCAAACATTTGGCGATGGAGCTTATACATCCATGGCAGCGAAAATGGCGCTTGGCGTCTTGTGGGTTTAGCCGCAAGATAGACCAGCACGGCCTTGCGCATATTTTCCGCTTCAAGAACATTAATGTCGGATCTTGTTTTGAATCCGCGCGGGATGAGACCTGAAATATCATCCATCGGAGTATGACCGGAAGGGATGTTGTCTGCCACCATCATTTCGCCCACAAACGGCGTGCCGAGCCGGCCAGCAAATCCTTTACCATTCTATCTTCAAGTTTTCGCACCGCGGCGGCGGACAAAGCCTGCGCTTCCAGGGCGGAACTTCCCTGAACGATCGCAGCAAGCTGGCGGGATTTGCGCCGAGCCTGTCGGCGTCGCACGGCATCGGCACTTTCCTGCTCAATCCGCAACGATACTCCAAGGCATGTTGCGATGGCTTCCAATGCACTAATACCCGGATTTTTTTCTTCACCGGAAAGCACTCTCTGTACCGTACGCAGTCCCAGTCCCGTTTGTGCGGCAAGAGCTGCGCAGCTAAGCCCCAATTGCCTACGACGGCGGTCAAGTTGAGATTGGATGTTCATCGCACGGGCCATGGCATCTCCTCAAAATATTGATAATACGCCATATATGGCGTATTATCAAGCATGGTATGACACGATTTGTTGTTAGAGCCAGTGTCAGGTCGGTCTGTGGTGATAATTGCGGTCGGGCGTGCCACTATCCGTCACGGTGTGACCGCAAATTTTCCGAACATGCCGGCTTTTGCATGGCCGGGCATCTGGCACAGATAATAATAGGTGCCGGGATTTTGCGGCGCTGTGAATGTGGTGGTGCCGACATAGTACATGGATTTGGTCACGGATTTTTTTGTGCGCGGCATAATCAGCGGAATCTCGGCGAGCTGGTTCGGAAGCGGCAACGGGACGATTGTCTTATATGGCGGTTTGGCCTTTCCGATGACCACGCCATGAATCATCCCCGCGCCAAAATCCATGTTCAATACCGTCAAATGGATCTTCGCGCCGGGCGGCACTGTAAGTTCCGGGTCCACAAGTTTATGAATCTCAAAGGTCTGATCAGGTGATCCGGGTTCAACGGCCACCATCACAATGTGAATGTTATGTCCCATGAACATGACACTTTTGTGTTTTCCATGGCCCATGAGCATGCCGGTGGAATCGCTGTACTTGATGAGCGGTTTGGCCGCGGCATAGTTGATCGGCTTGCCGGGCTTGGGGAGATGAGCGGGCATAGGCCCCATTTTCATCCCGCCCATATCATCCGCGAATGTCGGATAAGCCAGGAATCCCGCCGTGGCGATCAAAGCGACGGCGGTCAGCATTGCCATAATACGCTGGGTAAACATTGAGATACTCCTTGAAGAACAAACCAATCCACAATTATTAAGTTATTGTACCAAACGCTGAAACAAGCCGTTAAGTTCCCAATTGGAATATTTTGTCACTCCGTAACCGCCGCTGGTGATGATGGACCGGCAACCGGGGTGGGTACAACCTCCGGATTGATGCCATCGCGCTGCATATCCATCTTCGATGCGACATCGGCCAGCGTCCCCGGCGGATTGATAAACCAACCCGGATCGCGATAGTTCGTAAGACCATCGCGCACCTTAAAAATAGTGAACATTCCACCCATATCAATGTATCCATGTGGTCCTTTGCCACCGGTCATCGGAGCGGTATTGGGTAACGATGTCATGCCCATTGGTGCGGCCATACCGTTCTGTCCCATGGTCATGTAATCCGGTAAAAGATCACGGACTTTATCTCCGAGATTGCCGGGCATTACGCCAATCATGTTGCCGAACTTATGCCCCATCTGCGTCATGGCGTGATGGGTCATGTGGCAGTGCATGGCCCAGTCACCGGGATTGGTCGCATCAAGTTCCACCACGCGTGTTGCCCCCACGGGAACCAGCACCGTGGTGGCGGGCTGCCAGGCGGATTGTGGATAATCCCCGCCATCGCTGGCCACGACGTGAAACGAATAGTTGTGCAGATGAATGGGATGATGATCCATCGGGCCAAGGTTGCCCAGACGAATGCGTACCCTCTGTCCGGTGCGGGCCACCAGTGGATGCGTCAGCGGGAATGATTTGCCATTCATGGTAAAGACGTTGAAATCCGTCATTTCCAACGGATTGGGCCGATCTGTGCCGGGAACGATACTCCACTCATGGAGCATGATCGAAAAGTCGCGATCCACTTTATAGCGCGGTTTCCGCGGATGAATCACAAACATTCCGGTCAATCCCAGCGCAATCTGGGTCATTTCATCCACATGGGCGTGATACATTTTGGTGCCCGGTTCCACCAGATTGAATTCATACTTATACGTTTCACCCGGTGGTATCGGCTCTTGGCTTAGGCCACCCACGCCATCCATTCCGTTTGGAACATACACGCCATGCCAATGGGTTGTCGTAACTTCGCCCAGCCGG
Source organism: Planctomycetota bacterium (assembly GCA_021826605.1). Next base: position 3,400 of record JAKAZF010000175.1, read on the forward strand.
TTGGTCACGTAAATTCGCACCCTTTCACCTTCCACCGCCTCGAGTACCGGGTGCAACATGCCGTTGTAACCCCACACCAACGCGCGAAGTCCGGGCGCAAATTCATTCCAGAATTCCATGGCCACCAGATGAAATACTTTCACACCGTTCACAATCGTAAACGGAATCGTCCCGGTATTGGGAGCCACCACGGGCATGTAATCTTTATGCGGCAACCCCGGTGGCAGTGGACGGGCGTGCAGCCGACGGGCTAATTCTTCCGCATAAGAGCGTCCGCCATAATCATCCGCGTGCCGACCTGCGGTGGAATCCGTGGCATCCGCGGAGGCTTGTTCCGCGGTCAACGCCGCAGCCGCCAGCGCGGCACCGGAGGCCAGTATATTTCGACGATTCAACATGATTATTTCTCCTTATCTGACGTTGCTGTTGATACCTTAATCACAACGCGGTGCCGACTGGCGAACAGACCACCGAGCACCCGGCGAAGTTTTTGTCGTGCCAGCCAGTAGCGCCGCAGCGCTTGCACATCGTGCCGGGCGGTATCAATTTCCGCCTGTTTGGATTGCATGAGCACAAATCCGCTGACATACATGCCGTTGTACGCCAGTTGGGTTTCATTCACCATGCGTCTGCGTAGAGGCAGCATGATGCGCTGGTAAAACAAAACTTCCTGATGGGCGGCGTGCATGGCGATCCAGGCTTCGCGCACCATCGCCCGTGTGCGTACCGCCAGGGCCTGATAACGCCGATAGGCCGCGCGGTATCTGGCCTCGGCGATGGCCACCTCCGGCTGGCCCTGATTGAAGATGGGTATGGGCACGGAAATTGCCGGGCCGGCGATATTTTTTGTCACATCCGGATCGCGGACAAAATCCACCCCGACCGATGCTCCGGGAAGCATGCCTGTGATGCCCGCCACCCGCGTCGCGATAGCGGCGACACGCACCTGCTTGCGGGCTGCGGCCAACGCCAGACTGTGGCGAATCGCCAGAGATTCGAGGCCTTTTAACGCCACGTCATGAATCGGCGGAACCGGAAGGCGGGATGGAACAGTCCAGTTTCCCTGGGATCCCCACAAGCCCATCAAAGCGTTGAGCCGCTCGTGATCCTCCAACTGCGCGGCTTTATCCATCGCCAATTGCAGACGGACATGTTCATAAAGCGTCAGTTGCTGATCATACGCAATCGGCGGGGTGTTACCTGCCTGACGCAACTTTTTAGCCAGATCAAGCTGGGCCGCCGCGCTTTGATTGATTGTGGTCTCCAGCCTTACGATCTGCTGATCGCCAACCAGACGGTAATAGGCGGATCGCGTGCGTTGTGCCAGCGCAAGTACGGCGTTGGCGACATTCGATTTAGCCGCCGCGAACTGGGCGGCGGCGATTTTCTTCCGGGCTGGCAGCAGCAGAATATCGAGGAAATTCTGTGTGATACCGGCCTCCCAGGCCTGATAGGGGGCCGCGGGAAAAAGAATATCAAAATTCAATACCGGATTGCTTAACAAACCGGCCCGGACCAAATCCGCCTGCGATACGCCGAGTCGTTCATATTTCGCCTGCAAAGCTGGATTATTCAGCAATGCAATTTGCACCGCCGCCGATGCGGTCAACGGGTGGGCCAGAAGTTTTCGCACGGCCCGATGAACCTGTTTGTCCGCCTTGGAATCCTGATCCCAGATAATCGTTGCGCCGGTGCGCTGTTTGGAAAGCGTTGCCACGGATTTAAATCCCCCTTGCCGGGGAACCGTCGCGCAACCGATTAGAAAGACCGTCCCCAATGAGGCACTTGTGTAACGTTTCAACCATTTGAATAAGTTTTTCTTCATTGCTTACTCCTGTTCCGCGTTGCTCCAGCGGTTGATCCCATTTTCATCCCACCCGGCTCGGACATAATCATTCCCGGCATATTCCCCATGCCGCCGGACGTGGTGTGGGACGGCTTGGTGGTTGTACCCGCCATCGGCAGATTCTGCCCGGCAGTCACTTTCGGCAATGCAATTTGTGCCGAAGCATCCACGACGTTAATAAAGTCCTGCGGCGGAATCGCCGGTCCAGCCGGTGCGCCGGCGTTGGCGGGATTTTGACTCGCCAGCGGGGCAACAGGCGGCGTATTCGTGCAGCCGCCGAGCACCGCAGCCGCCAGAAGAAAACCTGATAAGCGAAGACGCATCTATAAATCTCCAATTCATGACATTCATGAAATCCAATGGATGAAATTCATCTGGCCGGTCTTGGGCCGGCAAAACCAGATGAATATTGGAATACGATACCTTCAGATTACCAGCGCGCAGTGCCGACACAACAGTGTCAGCGCGCTTCGGTCAGGTATATTGACGTAATTATCCTGATGAGAGAACGAGGTTACCTGGGTCTCCCTGATTACCAAAAGATTCTCTGCCATGATCATCAAGTGATGCGATTGGGGCAGGTTCAGCGAAACTGGTGCCGTCGGCATTGCGCGCAACAAATGTTGATGGCACTTTGGCTTTCCAGATCGGTCAGGACATTGATCACAAGGATGATCGGTGGTACAGGTAGATTTTTCAATGGCCGCCGTCCGGGCCGCAAAGGACGGGCACCGCAATGATGCCGTCGCGTATGGTGACAGCGAAGCACCGATGGAATCCGTACATGGGCAATATATTGGCAGAAAACCTAAGGCCAAAGCCAGTACAGTAACCAAAATAGATCGGCAGCCCATCATAATTTAACAATACCACGATTCTATCTCCATTGTCAATCCTGGCGAGCGATGAATGATCGACGGGGGGCGTGACCCGGGCGGGTGTAACTCCTATTGTTGGCGGTTTTGGGTTAGGATTAGAAGTGGAAGGTCGCCGTTGTGGCGGCCAAGGCCAAGGATGCGGTAACGAATCAAGGAGGATTCACAATGATCCGACAA
>JAKAZF010000176.1 GCA_021826605.1 Planctomycetota bacterium
CGTAGAAAAAAAAAGGAGAAAGAAACATGTTAGACTTAGTAAATCCACCCGCAAGCACTTTCAGTGCGTTGCAAAATCAGATCAACGGACTGCTGGATGATTTTCTCACCGAGCCGTCGCCTTGGGTTTCCAGCCCTGAATTCCGGCGTTACCCGGCGGTAAATATCTGGGAGCAGGGCGATGCAGCCCATCTGGAAGCGGAACTTCCCGGTGTGAAAATGGAGGATGTGGAACTTCTGGTGGCCGGGAATCAGGTGCGGCTCTCCGTGCAGCGGAACAATGCCGCGGAGACCAAAGCGGCCTGGCACCGGCAGGAGCGCCCCAGCGGGAATTTCACGCGCAGCTTCACACTGCCTTGGGAACTCGATGCCGACAAGGTGGAAGCGAAGTTGAAGCTTGGCGTGCTGAGCGTGACTTTGCCAAAAGCGGAATCCGCAAAACCGCGGAAAATTAAATTGTTAACCAACTGATTTCTGAAATGACGTTCACATGCTCTGTGAAAGGAGACCATACATTATGATTACCAAAGCATTAGAAAAGCAGACTGCGTCTGATGAGACGCCCGAACGGCTTAACAACGACAACTGGTATGCGCCCAGCGCGGATATTCTGGAAGATAACGATGGGTTTACCATGGTATTCGATATGCCGGGTGTGCAGCCTGAAGACACGGATATAACATTTGACGATGGCGTGCTGACCGTGGAAGGCAGACTCAGCCGGCCTGTGAATGATGATCCGGGAAAAAATTATCTGGTGCGCGAGTATGATGTCGGACATTTCCGCAGGTCGTTTACCATTCGGACACCCATTAATTCCGATGCCATCAAGGGTGACCTGAAAAATGGGGAATTGACGATTCATATTCCCAAGGCGGAAGCCGCCAGGACCAAAAAAATCATGGTTCACGGCGGCTGATTTTAAAGCGGGGACGCCCGGGCAGGCTGCACGAATCATACTTCAGCCTGCCCGGCTAATTGAACAAAACGTACCTTAAGGAGGTGTTGTTTATGAAAGGCTTGATAAAACGCTCGCATGGCAACAACGGATCGATAACACTGAAGAACCGATGGCCAAAGGGTATTGGTCTTTCACAGGTGTTGCCGGAATTTCGCCATGACATGGATATTGCATTTGACCACATGCGGCGGAATATGCAGGCTATGTGGTCGAAGCCCACCATGACCTGGCCCGCTCTGGATGTGCAGGAAGATGAACATTCAATGACCATAAGAGTCGATGCACCGGGTGTGGATCCGAAGAATCTGGACGTTGAATTGTCAGGCAATTTATTGACCATTCGCGGAGCGCGCGAAAGTCAGCGCAAAGAAAGTACCGGATCCTTCCGCTACCAGGAACGGATGTCCGGAAGCTTTTACCGCACGGTTCCATTACCGGATTATGTGGATGCGGCAAAAGTGGAGGCCCGATATGACAAGGGTGTACTGAACATCCGCTTGCCCAAGGTACCCGGTCATGGACCACGCCGTATTACGGTCAGCTCGTAAAGTCCGTGGAATAAATCATTCAGCGGCGGCACACCAGGTGCCGCCGCTCGTAAACGGATTGCTTCCGCCTCGCGCATGGGTTTGTCTTGCTTCTAAACTTCGAATGAGCAAGGTTATTTTCATGCAACCATAACGGCGTCGGAAAATCGCTGTTGGAGCGGTTCTCGAAAGTCTTGCGGCGCGTGGGGGAGTTTCTGTATATAAACAACACATCACCATAGCCCTTGAGACATTATTTACGAGAAGCGTCCTACCACCGGCGACAACCCCGGCTGCTGATGCAATGTGCAATTGCGACCCAATTAAAAGCCAAATCTTCACGACTCCGATGAACCTCTTGAAGCCCGCTGCAGAATTGCGGAATCGATCATCGCCTTGTGGACAATGCGATGATCGCTTGCGTGTCCGCCCTTTGAAGCATCTGAGTCAGCGCGCAACGTTGGTATAGCGCCCCGCTTGGACAGCAGATTCCACCCGTGATATGAAACCAATTGCATCGCACCCGCACTTGTTATCGTGCTAATGAGGCTCCAGGAGATTCAGAATTCGATTGGCCAGATCTCTAAACTGGTCTCCACAATCGCGAACGGCGCTGGCGTGGCCACCAATGGCACCATCCGCGGCGGTCAAATGAAACATCGGTTTCCGGGCATCCTGGGCCATGGGCATGAGGCTTTTGAAATGCTTCAGCATGGCAAGCTGATTGGGGTCGTCCCCGGCGGCCCGGGGATATTGCGTTTCGCCGAGGATTTCTTTGCTGTAGGTGGCGGGGATACGGTTGGCCCATCTCAAATAGGATTTTACGGGTCGGTTTTCCCGAACCGATGGATTCAGCAAAACATATCCAAGTGGTTGCATACGGCCTGACGGTAGCGTAAGCCCCGCCGGGACCTTGCCTTTTGTTCGCGTCGCCCATCCTTCCCTCCAATCCCGAAGCGTGGGACCAAGGTTACGTAATCCCTGCAGAGAGAATACATCCGCGCCCAGCGGGATCACAACAAAATCGGCCGCGACCAGTGCGGCGCGATTCAATGCACCAATATTCGGTCCGACGTCAAAGAGCACCAGTTCGCTGCCGCATTGCTCTGCGGCCGATTTCATCAAACGATAAAAAGCGGTGACAACCCTGAAGCCGTCGCCGGCGATTGGAGCCTTGTCATCCAGACACTTGCCCCAGGCGTCGGACAGACGGTCCTCGAACGTGCTAAGTCCCAGGTCGCCCGCGATAGTCCAAAGCCCCGGTGCGATTGGAATTGGTGTGGGTGTTTGAATGTCGCCCAGGCTTTCGATTAGCGGTTCAACCGCCCCAAGGATCGTTTCCGGGTGTTTTCCTTCAGGCCAGAGGTTTTCAAGTTTGGTCTCGTCCAGGAATATGCTGGTAAGATTGGATTGCGGATCGAGATCGACCGCCAACACGTTGTGGCCCAAATCCTGTAACATCCATGCCAAGTGATAAACCATGGAGGTTGTGCCCACGCCACCCTTGTTATTAAAAAATGCTATTGTCTTCACGGACGCTTCCTCACAATCATCACAAGATGATTCTCCCCAACCACATATTCCAGTCGTGGACTGCCGTTTTTTTCCAGCCTGTTTTGAGCGAGCTTGATTCCGCGGCCAAACCGGTTGGCAAACCCGAGCGTCTTGGCCGCCTCGGCCAGCACTGGATTGCGATATGCGGTGCCGTCCGGAAATTGATCCCGGGTGAGGTCGCCATACAGGGACCCCGGGTTTTGTATTTCGATACGATCCGAAAACTGATTAATTGATACCGGCGTAGTTGAGCCATCATAATTTCGATGCAGAATCGCGTTCATAAACAGTTCATGCAGCGCGATTTCCGGATAATCGGCCACCAATTCCTCGGACAGGTCGTCGCGGCGCACAGGTCGATAGTTTGCCAGATCCTTCGCCAGGCGATCAAGATCACGCATGACATTGAGGAAATCGCCGGAGATTCTCTGTTCCTTAAGCGGCTGATCACCCTGTGTCAGCCCGTCGTAACTTACGTATTGCACGTACGCGCCGGGAAAGAATGACAACGGGTCTTTTCCAAAAAGCAGCACAGCGGCGTTGGTCGGAGCCGTGCGGCCCCTGTGAAAGAAGCGCAGCGAGCCAAGTTGCTCCTCAATAGAGCGCCCATTTTCATCCAGAACCGCGCGTGAAACGGCCTTGGGGAGATAGGTCAACTTGAAGAGGTCCAATTCAAGATCGCTCAGGGACGCATCCATGCAAGCCCGGGTGTCCCAGGTTCGGGCGCGATCCACTCGCCTCTCCTCCAGTCGCCGCTCCTGTTCCGCCGTGGCAATGCCCGTGGAAGGCCCCGTCCGAATGTATACCACCTGCTTGTACCGCACCGGCGGCATATCCGATGGTTGAACCTGCACCACGGCAATGGCTTTACCACGGCAGAGATGCTTGAAAACATTCATGTTGGGAACCGGAAGTATCTGCCCGTTATTTCTATGGCTGGCCAGGCTCTCCAGCAGTCGCTCATCAATGTTTGCTCCCGCAGGCATGCCCCTTTTGTCCACGCCGACAAATAAGTATCCGGGCAAACCGGTTCCGGGCATATCATTGGAAAAGGCGCAAATCGCCTTACAGAATTTGTCCGTGTCGCTTAGAGATTCGGTACGCTCCACGCGGAACGACTCCATGTCCATAAGCAATTGGTCGATTTCCAGCACGTTAACACCTCTTGAGCTATATTGTACGCTATGTCAGAGGGCGTCAAGCGGCGGCAATTACGCGGGCGAATTTCGGGGGGCTTTCCGCAGTTGTCATTGAATATGATAGATGCGCATCTGAAAAGACTGCATCAAAAATGGAATCCGGCACGCTGCGCCGGGGCGTAGCATGACGGCGATGTCCCACCCTCACTGGCTGGCGGTGGCATGGCTAACTATACTGGCGGAGGTACAGGAGTTTTGCTTCATGCGCTTATCTTCCGCCATTATCGCCGAGACAAACCCGGCCACCATTGTCGAAAGCATCGCCACGCAGCTTGGCGGACAAATGGGCGATCTGCCGATGGATCTGCTGGTGGTGTTTGTATCCTCGTTGCTGCAGGCGGATTTTTCCCGCATCACCGGCGGGCTGCTGGAGCGCACGCATTGTCGAACGCTTCTGGCCTGCACGGCCGAAAGCGTCCTGGGTGTGGATCGCGAAATTGAGCGAAAACCGGCCGTGTCGGCGATTGGCTTTTCGATTCCCGGGGTAACCGTGGATCATTTTCGTTTTGCCGATGAGGAGTGGTCGGAACTTCTGGGGGAAAACAGCACGCTGCGGGCACGTCTGGAAGCCGGGCCGAATTTACGGCTCTTTATCATGCTGGCGGATCCGTTTACCACGCCGGTGGTGCAGTTGCTGGAGGCGTGCTCGAAGGAGTTTCCGAACGCCCCGGTGGTTGGCGGCATGGCCAGCGGTGTGCAGAGACCGGGCGAAACGCGACTGGCCATTAATGATCATATTTTTAACAGCGGTATGATCGGCGTATCATTTGCGGGGCCGCTGGAGGTAGATTGCGTGGTGTCGCAGGGGTGCCGCCCGGTAGGCCCCACGTTTACGATAACCCAGGGTCATGAAAACATTATTGAAATGCTCGATGACAAACCGGCCATGACCGCGGTACGGGATATGATGTCCGGGCTGTCGATGGCAGACAGAGAACTGATTCAGATGCGCAGCCTGCTGATCGGGCGGGTGATTGATCAGCGCAAAGGGAATTTTGGCCGCGGTGATTTTCTGGTGCGCAACATTCTGGAGATTCATCGGGCCAATGGCAGTATTTCAATCGGTGATTTCGTGCAGCCGGGACAGGTGATTCAATTTCACCTGCAGGATGGGCGTTCCGCGGATGAAGATTTGCGATTGCTGCTGCAGGGTGAATTGATGCTGGCCGAGCTACCCCATGGTGCGCTGATGTTCAGTTGCAACGGCCGCGGAATGAATCTTTTTGGCACACCGCACCATGACATTCAGGCGCTTCGCGAAGTGGTGGGAGCCATTCCGGTGGCGGGCTTTTTCTGTGCCGGTGAATTGGGCCCCGTTGGCGGGCGGAATTTTATCCATGGACAGACCGCCATCATCGCTCTGTTCCGGTAAGCATGAATCCTTTACAGGAATCCGGATGATATGACCAGATTGCATCATACCCCGAATGAAATAGAAATTAAGCTCCGGGTTCCCGGCGATTACGAACAAATGTCCCGGCGGATTGGTCAGGCCGGGGCACAGTACGTCCGCGATGTGACGGAAACCAATATCTTTCTGGATACTTCCGATGGCCAACTGCGGGCCGGCCGGTCGGTGCTGCGCCTGCGCCACAGAATAACCCCGGAGGGACAGGTGTTACCCAGCATCATAACCTGGAAGGGCCGGAAAAGCGGCACCGAGATCAGCAGCCGGCCGTCCATTGACGTTTCGGCCCAGCCTCCCGCCATGGTGGAATTGCTGTTAATGAATCTTGGATATGTCAAAACCATGGAATTTCAGAAACGCCGCCGAAGCTTTGAATTCCGCGATTGTCTTGTGGAACTCGACGATATGCCGGTTTTTGGCTACTTTCTGGAAATTGAAGCTCCCACGGAAGCAACCGTGGCCGCGGCCCGTCACGACCTGGCACTCGATGATTTAGCCGTTGAGGAAACCAGCTATTTTTCCATGGTACGCACATATCTGCAGAAACATCCGGAACTTGCGGGAAAATTGCATTTTCCCATGATGCCGTAACGGCGCACCCTCACACCTCGGAGCCTGCTTGGCAATGCCGCCGGCAGCGCCTTCGGGCGGC
>JAKAZF010000177.1 GCA_021826605.1 Planctomycetota bacterium
ATAAAGCTGCCCATCACCGCCATTACCGAGCTTTCATCGGACAAGCTGCTTTACGGCTGCAAAACGGGCTTAAAAGCCATACCAGGCCCCCGGAATGTAAGACCGCACACGCGTGACCACCCCATTATGCAGATCGACCAGCACCGGCAAAAAGGGTGGCCGCCAGATATGCGCATCACTGGCTTTCAGTTGCAGCATGTGTGCATTGATAATCCCCTTTGGCAGCGGGCCGTAAGGTGGTAACTGGATCAGCGCCACATGGTGGTCCGGATGTGCTTCGAGCCGGCGCGAAATGCCGGCGATGGCATGCTGGCATACCGGGCAGGTGTGAAAATAGATAACCGCCAGCCATTTCCCGTGCATCATTGCCGTGCTGCCTGGAACATAATGGGCCAGCGGGAAGCGTTTGGCATACCAGGCCGGCGGCTGCATGAACACCACGCCATGGCCGCCGGTTAATGTGCCGTTGGCATGCAGCATTCCCGGCTTCAGGTAATACGCGCCCCCCATAATGCCGCACAAAATTCCCAGCCCCAGCAACGCCGAGAGAATTTTTCTCCAGCGCTCAGCCGGCGCGGTTTTCGCCTGCGCCGGAATGACCGCAAGCAGCATCAGCAGAAATATGCCATCCATGGTGGCGGTAATCCACGGGTTCATCGGCACGGGGCCGAAGCACCCGCAACTGATTTGTCCCTGCCACGCACGATGCAGTGAAACCGCCAAAAAAATGGTAAACAGCAGCGCTCCGGCGCGCAGCGCATAATACGCCGCGATGGAACTGATAAACCACACCCCGGCGGCCAATTCCATCAGCACTTCCGTGCAATGAAAGAAATATTCTGTGGTAACCGCCCCGCGCAGCAGATCGTAGGCTTTCAACATGCCTGCGATTATCAAAATCGCCCCGGCTAGAAAAAGCACCCAGTCCGCAGCCCGGCGCTTAACGGTCTGAGGCTGTGGAATCGGTGAAGCGGGCTGAATGGTCGTTTCCTGAGTCATCATACGGTTCTGCTTTTACCAAAAAGTGCGTCCAATGCCCAGCGCGTTCTAAGCGGGCGATCAGTTGCGGCTTCAATGGCCGCCATCAGTACCGCCGCGGCGGCCCGCAAAGCGGCGGCATCCGCCGGCTTGGAAGCGGCAGATGATAATAATACGCTCGGCGCGGGCAGCCGAGCCAGCGCCAGCAAAACCCCGCCATCCACCTGCAGGGTTTTTGATTGCGCCGGACATCCGATACAGCAGGCACCCCCTGAGCCGGGGCAGAACTGCGCACGGACGCCCGGGCGAACCGGTGTTTTACAGATCAGGCAGTTTTCCAGGTGCGGCTGGTACCCGGTTGCAGCCAATACGCTTTTGGCCATGCTTAAAAACATGCGTTTGCTCTGCGCTTCGGCCAGAGCGGAAAAGCCTGCTATCAGTTCATCATAGAGTTCCGGATGTGGTTCATGCGGTGAAAGCAGGGCGATAATAACCTCGCAGAGAATCTGCCCGGCCAGAAATGCCGGCAAAGATTTGCGCACCGCCGCGAGATGATCCAGTAAATTCCATGCCGTCAAGGTTCCGAGTTCCGCGGTTCCGCGCGGGAGAATAAAGACCACTTCGCCCCGTGCAAGCTGATCAATCGGAGCACCAAATGAAAATGTGCCGGCCTTGGCCATCTTGCGGCTCCCCTTCGCCAGCAAAGCCACGATCCCATTCTGCCGGGTCAGCAGGGTCACCACTTGGCTGGTTTCCGAAAAATCGATGGCACGCAGACAGATCGCTTCATCTTTTTCGTAATTAGCCATAACGGAATTTTACCCGCATCGCGGAACTTTGTCGGACACCCGGCATATCTGCCGTGGGCGGGGCGACCCGGCGGAAGTTCGCAAAACAAAAAAAATTAAGATAATATCGATTTTTTCTAAGCCTTTTACGTATGGATGTCTGATAATAGCTTATTGGATCGCCAATAAGCATCGGGCGGTATGGAAAACCACCGGAATGCGAAAACGATGCGCGACGGGGTTAGATCATGACATTACGATCCAGAGCATTTCACGCAATAATTGTTTCTACTGCGATAAGCTTACTTTTCGCCACCGCCGCGGCAGCTTCAAATGATACTCAATGGAATGCTTCCTCCGGTTCCTCGCAATCCGCCGGTGCCGCCGGTGAGACCGGCAATGGCAATGACGCGGCGGAATTTCCCGCACCGGGCCAACCGCAGTTGACTTATACGCAGCGCGTGGCGCTGGCCTGGCAGATTGCATTGGCAGCCAATAATTTTTCACCGGGTATTCTCGATGGCAATTTTGGCCCGCATTCGCGCACAGCGCTGAAAGAGTATGCGGCACGGGTCTTCCCCGGTCTAAATCCATGGAATCCGCACAATCCGGCGGTATTTGATGCGCTGGGCGTAGATGTCAAACACGTTATCACGCAATACACCATTACGCAGGATGATGCCGACGCCGTTGGCCACCTGCATTGGACCTGGCTGAAAATGGCGGCCGCATCGCGTATGCCCTATGCTTCCTTGGAGGATTGTCTGTGCGAAAAATTCCATTGCACGGAGGGTTTGATGCGGGCGTTGAATCCAAATCTCAATCTGCGGAATTTATCCGTGGGCCAGACGATCAATGTGCCCAATATCCGGCCCTTTCCGGGGCCTGATGATTTCGGAAATCCCGGCGGCCTGCAGGCGGTGATTCAGCAGGATAAACAAATGTTTCCCGATGTGCATGTGGCTTACCTGACGGTAAACCTGGCGCAAAAGGCCATTCGGGCGTACAACCGGCACAATCAGGAAGTGGCGCTGTTCTGGTGTTCCATTGCCGCACATAAAGCTGATTTGCCAACCGAAGATGCCGTTATCAAGGATATTGCGCTGGATCCCAACTACACCTTTATTCCATCAATGTATCCGCAGGCAAATATCGACCACCGATTAATCATTCCGCCCGGCCCCCGCAACCCGGTGGGAATTGTCTGGATGGGGCTGGATCTGCCCGGCGTGGGCATGCACGGCAACCCCGTGCCGCAGCATATTGGCCTGACCGGTTCACATGGTTGCTTCCGCATGTGCAACTGGGATGCGGTGCACCTGCTGACAATGGTGCATATTGGTCTGCCGGTGATCATGATAAACCCGAAAAAACCCATTCCTCTGACCGTCGCATTGCCACCGGGAATCAACCCGCCGGGATTACCGGAGCAGGCTGAATATGTCGGCCCGGCGGCACCACGGCATGGTGCCGGTGCACAATAAAAAAGGGCGGCCCATGGGCCGCCCTTGATGATATTGCTGTTGAATCTCATGGCACGCGTTGGCGTGGCCAATCAACCGGCTTTTTTGTGCGTGTAATAGCTGGGCATCGGGCTGCCGAGCTTTTTCCATTGGGCGATAACGGCATCAGCCTTGCCGGCGCTGTTAAGCACATGGAGTTTGCGTTGCACCATCGAGATAATCGCTTCTCTGGCCGGCCCAAGATAATTACGCGGGTCAAATTCCGCCGGTTTGGTGGCAAAAACCTCGCGGATTTTCGCCGTCATGGCCAGACGTAAATCGGTATCGATGTTCACCTTGCATACGCCATACTTCCGCACGGCCATGGAGATTTGATCTTCCGGAACACCTTTGGCGTTGGGCATGGCACCGCCGTATTTATTGACCAGATCAATGAATTCCTGCGGCACACTGCTGCTGCCGTGCATAACCAGCGGAATGCCCGGGCAGGTTTTCATGATTTCTTCAATGCGGTTGAATGCCAGTTTGGCTTCATGTTTGAACTTGAATGCGCCGTGGCTGGTGCCAATGGCCACCGCCAGCGAATCCAACCCGGTTCTCTTGCAGAAATCGGCGGCCTGCTGCGGATCGGTAAGGAATTTTTCCACGTTCTTTTCATATTCGTGGGCGTCCATTCCCACCACATCTTCTTCAATGCCGCCCAGCATGCCCAGTTCCGCCTCCACCACCACGCCCGCGGCGTGCGCAACCTTAACGGCTTCCGATGTGAGCTTGACGTTTTCTTCGTACGGGTGGTGGCTGCCGTCGATCATCACGCTGGTGTAGCCATCGCTGATGCAGGTTTTGATAAGATCAATGGTATCACCATGATCGCAATGGATTGATACGGGTACTTCCGGATGATCTTCCACGGCCGCGTCAATGATGTGCTTGAGATAACGGATGTTGGCATATTTACGGGCACCCTTGGAAATCTGCAGGATGCAGGGGCTTTTCTCCTTGGCGCAGGCTTCAATAATGGATTGAGCCAGTTCCATGTTGTTGACGTTGAAAGCCCCAATGGCGAATCCGCCTTCGTAGGCCAGGTCGAACATCGGTTTGGTAGTCATCAGTGGCATTGTTTATTACTCCAGTATTTCTTGACTATAAAAATCCAAAAACACACTCCAAGCCCGGTATTGTAGGGAAATCCCCCCGCGCTGACCAGTGGTAAAGCCTTGCCCATGGGGTTTTTTAACAATATTGCAGGATTTTCATTGCTTTTCATGGCTGATCGTAGTACAAGTATCTTAGAGCCTGCCCGGTATGAACCCGTTTCCGGTTCACACTTTTCCGGGTGGCAGATTGATTAATAATGTGATGCTGCGGTTCCGAAATCGTTGTGTGATGGAGATGTGAAGAAAAAAGTTTCAGATTTATCAGAAAATCAGGGAACAGGGAGAAGGGCAATCATTCAGCTTGCCCGCCGGCCTTGCGGCCTGATCGAAAAAAGGAGCCGGACATGAAACCTCCGGAGAAAAAATCGCCGATTCTGTTCATGTGCCCGTCATGCGCGGGAGCACTGGATCATACGCACATCAAAAAGCCGCTTTTGCCTTTTATTTTCAAACCGCCCAAGATCCGCTGCCCGCATTGCGGCCGCTTCAACGAACAGAATGAAGCGCATATCATGGCCGAATCGTATCAGCACTGGCAGGAACAGTTGCGGCACCAGGTGGAAGCGTCGTTAAGTTACCTGCCCACCATGACGCGCGAGGAGTGCTTTGCCGTACTGAATCCGAAGCATTTCGATGATAATATCCATCATGCCCATCACCTGCGTGATCTGGAAAAATATATCGCCCAGGTATTCAAACCGGTATTGCGCGACCGGGCCTTGGGCCATGAAGACAGCGAACTGTTGCTTACGCCCTTTCAGCACCATGGGGTCGCCAAAGCCCTGAATATTTATGGCCATTGCGGACATGAACATAACACGGAAGCCTGGACCCTGCTGATTACCCGTCTGGGGGCCAAAGAATTTTTAACGTGTCTGACCTCCACCGTTCCAACGTGTGATCTGGCCTCGCTTCTGGATTCCCAGGGCACCGTTTCGATCTGGCCGACCTCGCGCGTGGAAGCCGCGCACGTCGCCCCACGAGAACACAACGGCAGCCCCCTGCGGCATTAGCGCTGCAGCGCGCGGAGGGATGGAATCTGGAATCTTCGTCAATGATCAATGGTGGGGGAAAGAATACAGAACCTGTCCCGGCGCGGCTTCGCCGAGAATTTGGAAGGTAGTCAGTAGAAAGTAGAGCGCATGGAATTTCGTAATCACCGGTCGGGGAATCTGGAAGTTTAGCCGGTGAACCGGCTCGCCGGGACAGGCACTGAAAATACTGACCATTACTAAACATACTGTTCAATACTGTACATACTGACCAATACTGTTACCGTGCCGTTGTGGTGAAAGACGTTTTTATTCACAAGGAGGAAGCGGAGGGCACCTCAATGACCAATGATCAATGATCAATAATCCCAGCTCCCGGGCAGGTACTGAAAATACTGCCAATACTGATCATTACTGACCCATACTGTCCTCGTGCCGTTGTGGTGAAAAACGTTTTTATTCACAAGGAGGAAGCGGAGATGGCCGGAGGATCTCAAGCAACGATGCTTACTGAAAATACTGACCAATACTGCTAATACTGACCATTACTGCCCTCATGCCGTTGTGGTTAAAGAATTTTTTATTCACAAGGAGGAAACAGAGGTGGACGGAGGATTCCAAGCAACGATGCTTACTGAAGATACTGACTAATACTGCTAATACTGACCCATACTGTTTCCATGCCTTTGTGGTGAAAAACGTTTTGTGTTCACAAGGAGGAAGCCGAGGTGGGGGGAGGGTGTTACGGAACAGCGATTACTGAATGGCACATGTCCCGGCACATCGGGATGGAACCTGAAACCCGGAACCTGGAACCTGGAAGACATTAGAATCGCAGCGCTTCCAGCCAATTTGATCATTGATTCCCGGCGAGCCTGGAACCACTGAGGATAG
>JAKAZF010000178.1 GCA_021826605.1 Planctomycetota bacterium
TGTGCGGCCGCTCAGGCTGAAAAACTTTTTTTCCAGGCGGCGGCGGTTCCCCGGCACTTTCTGAATAAGTTCTTTGACGCTTAAATTTTCCAATGAATGGTTGCGAATATATTTAACAGCCCCGGCAACCTGAGCGTCCGGGACGTGCAGGATATCCGTTGATTGTCTTGTGACAATCCGCAGCGGAAGAATGAGCGTTTCGCGAGGTACGGCGTCGCTTCCGGCAAGCAGTTCCGCCAGCACGCCGACGGCCGCCCGTCCAACCTGCCGAAACCCGGGCACAACGCTGGAAAGCCGCGGACAACCCAAATTGCACAGCAAGTCGTCATCATCAACGCCAAGAACAGCGATTTCCTCGGGAATTTTCCAGCCCGTTTGCGCCAATTCCTCAAGCAGTTCCGTTGCGAAGAAATCATTGGCGGCAAAAATGCCGACAGGCAATTGCAATGCCCCAATCCAGGCACGCAGACCGGCCGTCCAGTTTTTCTTTCCCCGATCATAATACGGTACACGTACGGGTGATTTTGATCGGCGGGAGTCCTGAAGAGCGGATGAGTTTAACGCATTTTCAAACCCGGCCCGGCGGAGTCGCGAATACTCATGGTAATGGTGACCGAAAAAGGCAAAGCTACGGAGGCCCAGACCTTCAAAATGTTCCGCCGCCATATGCCCCACCGCCACGTCGTCGCTGGAAATCGCCGTCCATTTCGGCCTCGTGCCGAATGGGTAGAGTTCCACTTTCGGGCCGGGGATTCGCTCCAGTAGATTTCGCAATGTGCGGTCACGGTTTTCAGAATCTTTGAGCTGGCGGTTCTCATATATGATCCCATGTGGAGCAATCGCTTGAATTTCGCGCTGCTGGTGCCAGCCCTTTGGATCGCCAATCCCGGTAAACAACTGGAACCGCCATTGCCTGCCGCCTACCCGACGATTGGTGGATACAAGACCGAAATACTGGAACGCCGTACTGGCATCGATAATGCCCCGTAACGTTTCCCGCGAATAGCCGTACTGTACATTCATGCTCAACACAATCCGCAGGGGTGTACAATCAGACATGGCGACAATCTTTCGGTTGAAGACGATAGTGATTTTCCGGACTTATACCATTTGAAAAGCTTATTTACAATGATTGATGGATGCTTCCGAGGCCGGCGGAGTTGGCGACAGATTCCTCGTGATATTCACCGATCAGCGGTTGAGCGGATTGATCAAGCCAACGCCATCCTACCACACGTGCCTTAACAATTCACAGACGATTACGGCCCAGTCCGGGGCCACTTGACGCAAAATCGTACCCAAACGCCGCAAGTTCAGGTTGTGAATCAATTCGCTATATCTAGACTCTATGACGTTGAGGTAAGAAATGCGAAAACGCCCCGGGCACCTGCAGGGGGCGGATTTTTTTACACTGCATTACGCGGTCAACCCGTTTATCCGTCCGGCTGATGGAGTCACAATTCGCTTACGCAGGGAGCCAAAGGAGTATGTTTATGAAATCCGTAACCAACGTGGTATTGTTAATCGCTGCCGCAGGAGCCGTTGGGTTGATGACCTCATCAGCCAGTGCCAATCTGACGACAACAGCCGTTACCACCGCCGGAACGTATTCCTATAATTATTCGCCTTATGACGGCGTATCCGTGAATGGCGGTACGCCATCCGGGCTTTCAACCGTTATTCCGGCGGCCGCCAATCCCAGCAGCACCGATCTTTACGTGCAAGTGGGCTTTTGGGCGGGCGGTACCTATGGCATTTCCAACTCCACTACCAATGCCGACACCATGACTTGGGATTTTCAGACCGCACCGGGATTGGCCTTCGGCTCGGGATTTTCCTTTTCCGCCGGCGGATTAAACAACGACTCAAACAGTACAATGACTGCCGCCTACAGCACGAATAATGGCGCGACGTATACCACCTTTTTCAATAACAGCAATGCGTCGCAAGGTCTGGATTCAACACAGTCGGTTACCGGAGTGAACTTAGCGGGCGCAACGAACCTTCTGGTGCAGTTTAGCCTTCAGGATTCCGTGGCAAACCAGGCTGCTTTCTTTTGGGGTAGTACGGACCCAATGAGCCGGGCATTCATGCTTTCGGGAAACGTTGTGGCGACTCCGGAACCTGCCCCCCTGGCCCTGTTCGCCGTAGGCGCGGTCGGCTCTTTGCTTATTGCCCGCCGGCGCAAGACAGCTTGAGTGTTTTCGATGGCCGGCATGATTGAACAGAATCGTCCGGCGGCTTTTCCCGTTGATATTTCAAGCATGAAGTTTTCGCAAAGACGTACATTCAGGCGGGCCGGAGGGGAAATCCGGCCCGCTTTCAATCGCGTTGGCCGCCCTTTGATTGCGCTCCGATGAAAGGCATCTTACATGGGTATGAAGCGTGTACGTTTCAGTGGTTTTACGCTGGTGGAACTGCTGGTGGTCATTTCCATTATCGCTCTATTGATAAGCTTGCTGTTTCCCGCCTTGGCCAAATCCAGAAGTTTGGCGCTGCGTGTTCAATGTGGTTCAAATATGCGCCAGATTGGAGTCGCAATGGCCGAATACGCCGAAGAATATGGCGGGTTATACCCGTTGTCAGATACCGGGAACTGGCCTTTCGGAAATTTCGCGGCGTATAACTTTAACGGCACGTGGGCGAATTATCCGTATTGGGGATTCGGCATGCTTTATTATTCATCATTCGGCGTTCAGGGCAATAATATGCTCAATCCGCAGCCCGGGGTTTTAAAACCAACGCGCCAGGGTGTCTCCATGATGTTCTCCACGCAACCGGGAGCCTTCAGTCAAACTGAATTTGTCCAGCCCTCCGACTATAACAGCAATGGGGTGCTGGATAATTGGAGCGGCATTTTAAGCGGGTACAGTTATTGGCTGGACCGCGGAAAAGACTGGCAGTTAACCGAAGATTTAGCGGGTTATCAAGCCGAACAACAAGGCCTGAGCGGCAACGCCATCGAATTGTCTTACATCTATCTTCCCGCCTACAACGACACAATTCATGTGCCGGCGGCGAACCCGCGATCGAATCCCGGCTCAATATTGGTAACCGACAACGTACTTTTCACAGACCAGACAGGCCAAAGGGGACTGACGGGCTTCGCCGCTTCAGGCCCGGGCGTACCTGATTCCAATCATGTCAGCGGTACCGCAGGCCATAATTTACCCAGCGGATCTCACGAACTTTACAATGATGGCGCGGTTGTGTGGGTGCCCATGTCGCAAATCAAGCCGCGAATACAGATTCAGGCCGGATTGGTCATGGGTTGGTAATTGCCGAAGCGATAAAGTTGGGTCGCTTTTTTCAGCAACCCCGGTGTTTGCGGGAGAATATCGAAATTCCCGTTGTCCTTCGCAGACTTTTCCCTTTGTGGTCCGGGGCTGGACCAACCGCGTATTCGTTCCACGTTTTGCCTGTTCAGTGTTCTGTCTTCTTTCCGCTCCGGGCCCGTGACTGATCGGGCGTCCATACCGCGGTATCAGTGGTGCTGAGGGCCATTGACGTGTCGGATGGCCGATCGCCGCAAATGCGGGGTGGCATACATTCGAACTCTGGTTCCAACTCAGAAAGTGCCAAATCAATCGTCTACCGGTCCTGACGATCCGACAGTAGAGCCGAATGAGGGTGTTGCGGAGCCGATGGAGTTCCATAAAGCAACAAGTTGACGCCATTCGTTCATCAACATTCGCAGTGCTTCCATACTATCGGGTATACTTCGGACTTGGAGGCAACACGGCAATTTCGCGAAAACGGTAACAAATTGGTGTCCGGTACACCTCCAGTGACCGACACCATGATGCTGTTTTTTAATTCGGCCGCTATAATCCGGCTTCGGATCAACAGGCATCGGCGGACATATGGCAGATATAAATGCTACTTTTCACGAATCGTGGCACCGTGTGGCGGAACTCAAACCACGACTGCGCACCGGCATACACGTGGTACGGCAGATATTCCGCCAGCGCCGGTGGTATGTCATTCAAGATCAGGCCAATAATGCGTTTACGCGAATCAACGCCTCCGGTTACGCGTTCATCGGTCTGCTGGATGGTTCGCGCAGTGTCCGACAGGCTTGGGATATATGCAATCAAAACCTTGGGGATAACGCTCCGACTCAGGGTGAAGTCATGCAACTGATCGGGCAGCTTGCCACATCCAATTTGCTGGCGGGTGACGCAGTACCGGACGCCACGGCCATGTTCGGCCGCTTTAAACGTCGGCGAACCCGAGACATTCAGGGTCGCCTTATGAATTTGCTTTTTCCGCGGATTCCGATATTTGATCCTGATGCCTTTCTGGAACGCATCCTTTTTGCCGTGGCATGGATATTCCGCCTGCCGGGATTGCTCTTGTGGCTGAGCCTGATCGCATACGCAGCGTACACAATTTTCTCCGGCGGATCGACTGGGAGCAGCATGTTTGCGGAATCCGCAGGTCTGCTGCGTCCTGACAACTGGCTGCTACTGTTTCTGGCATTTATTTTAGATAAAACAGTGCATGAATCCGGCCACGCCATTGCGTGTAAATATTTTGGCAGGTGTGCCGGCACCGGCGGTGAAATCCACGTCATCGGTGTCATGCTTCTGATTTTTACGCCCGTGCCATTTGTCGATGCATCCAGTGCGTGGCTGCTGCCTGATAAATGGCGACGCGCAATTGTTGGAGCCGCAGGCATTTGAATGGAATTAGCATTGGCCGCAATGGCGGCAATTGTGTGGCGGCACAGCAGCCCAGGGTCCACCACGCACGCTTTTTGCTATAACCTGATGTTTATTGCCAGTGTGGCCACGCTGTTGTTTAACGGCAACCCATTTTTACGTTATGACGGCTATTATATTCTGGGGGATCTGCTGGAAATCCCAAATCTTTTGTCCCGGGCGACGCAATTTGCATCCTACCTTGTTCGCCGTCACGTATTCGGCGTTAAACAAGCCATTGATCCGACGGAAAGCCTTGGGCAGCGGATATGGCTGCTTATCTACTTGGGTCTATCCGGGATTGTGCGGGTTCTGATATACACCGGCATTATATTGTTTCTGGTCAGCAATTTGCGGCATTACCCGCAATTAACACTGCTGCTGGTCATAATGGCCACGGTGGCCGCCGCCACTTGGCTGCTTGTGCCAGTCGGCCGGGGCGTATGGTATTTGCTGTCAAGCCCGGAACTCCTTCACCGGCGAGCGCGGGCACTGACAGCAAGCATCATCGCATGTGGTGCACTACTGATTGCGTTTGGAATTGTGCCGCTGCCGCATTACACGCGTGTGACCGGCGTGGTGCGGACAACCGGCCAGCGCGGTGTTTACGCCGCAACCAGCGGGTTTTTGCGATGGTACCGACCAACCAATCCAAGACACGGAGTTGTCAATTCGGATACCCTGCTGGCCCGGCTGGATAATCCTGTGCTGCAATCCCGGCTGATCCGGGCTCGATTCCGCTTGACCGCCGCTGAATTTAAGAGACGCAAAGCACTGGCAAGTGATCGGGCCCTGGCCCAGATTCTGTCCCGTCAAATTCACGCCATTAAGAGTGAGATATCCCGCTTGCAAGCCCGTGTCAATAATCTAAACGTTCGCGCGGAGGCAGGCGGTGTTTGGATCAGCGGCGACATGCGGCTGCGAATCGGGGCCTATATTCACCGTGGCGAGCGAATTGGGACGTTGGCACACCTGAGCCGACCGATGGTACTGGCTCCGGCAAGCCAAAACAGCGCCGGACGGATTATCCGTTATGGCCGGCGCAATATTCATTTGCGCGTCACCGGCCGGCCTTCACCGATGATTGCGGCAGTCCTTACCAGTGTGTACCCCGCAGGCGGAACGTCGTTGCCCTCACCGGCGTTGAGTTATCTGGCCGGCGGACCTCTGGCCCCCAGCCTGCACAGCCGCAAGCCGGCGAAAACGGCCGCGCCTTTTTTTCTGCTGGTAATGCAGCCTGCGACAGGAGCAAGACTGCTGCCGGGCATGCGTATCGTTGCACGGATACGCCTGCGGAATCAACCGCTGCTCACGGATTTAATTCATGAACTTCGACGTACCCTGCAGCCGGAGACGGGCTTTTAGAATTGTCGATTGCGGATCAAGGATTTAAGCGGGATGAAATCCGAAATCGAAACTTTGCCTCGCGGGTTGGATGCACTATGGCTCCGCGCGACCGGTCGCATCCGTGCGTGCCGGCCTTATCGGCGTCAATATTTAAGATCAGCCGCCGGCGTGATAGCTCGCGGACCGTGGTCGGAAAAATGGTCCGACTTCGCGC
>JAKAZF010000179.1 GCA_021826605.1 Planctomycetota bacterium
TTGGCTGATGTATTACAATACCAAGGCTCCGGTCATTGGATTGGATCATTTTCCTCCGGCGCTGCGGCCGCCGGTGAATCCGGTATTTCAATCGTACCATGCGATGGTGACTATTGGGATGGCTCTTATTTTCATCACCCTGCTGGGCGTGTTCTATTTGTGGCGGGGAACGCTGTTTCAAAAACGCTGGCTGCTGTGGGTTTTTGTAATTTCTGTTGTTGGGCCGGAACTGGCCAACGAATTGGGCTGGTTTTCCGCGGAGGTGGGCCGGCAACCATGGATTGTGTATGGAATTATGAAGACTTCGCAGGGGGTATCACCGCATCTGGCCGCCGGCGAGGTGCTGGCGTCGATCATTATGTTTGGAATTATGTACGTGTTATTAGGGGCATTGTTTATATTTTTGATGAACCGGAAGATTCAGCAGGGGCCAGGCGAGGCTGTCGCAGAGTTGCCGAGTCCGGCAGCGCCCGTACCCGGGCATGCGCGGTTGGATGCTTAAGCTGCCCTGCAGCCAGACTTTAAAAAAGGTGTTGTTTTCATGCCGCATGTGTTGAATGTAATCTGGTTTGTTCTATTGGGTGTTTTATTCGCCGGTTATGCCATCCTCGATGGTTTTGATTTTGGCGTTGGAATGTTATACCTGCTGGTCAAAGATGATGCTGAGCGCCGGTTATTACTTAACTCTATCGGCCCGGTGTGGGACGGCAATGAGGTGTGGCTGGTGACGGGTGGGGGGGCAATGTTTGCGGCGTTTCCGAATGTGTATGCCAGCGTGTTTTCAGGCTTTTATCCGGTGTTCATGCTGCTGTTGGTGGCCCTGATTTTTCGTGGAGTATCGATTGAATTTCGGTCCAAGGAACCAATGCGCTGGTGGCGTAATTTATGGGATACCAATTTTTTCATCGGCAGTATTTTAGCGGCTCTGCTTCTGGGTGCCTTCGCGGGCAATCTGGCTTACGGCGTCGCTCTGAATGCCCGCGGGACGTATATCGGAGGGTTCTGGGCATTGCTCAACCCGTATGCGCTGCTGGTGGGTGTTACCACAGTGGCCCTGTTTATGATGCATGGTTCTATTTATCTGGTCATGAAAACCGAAGGGGATTTGCATGATCGTCTTCGCGGCTGGGTCAATAACTCGATCATTTTTTTTATTATCTGCTACGCCACCACCACCATGGCCACACTGTTGTACGACCGGCATCTCACCAGTGAAATACGTAAACATCCGGTATTTTTTGTCGTGGCCTTGTTGAATATGCTGGCGATTGCCAATATTCCCCGGGAAATATTCCACAAGCGGGACTTTCGTGCGTTTTTATCCAGTTGCTTTTCCATTGCGGCCCTTTTGTCACTTCTGGCCATCGGATTGTTTCCGAATATCGTCTACGCGCGCAACAATCCAGCCCACAGCCTGACGATTTACAATGCGTCCTCCTCCCATTTGACGTTGAAAATCATGCTGATTATAGCGATCATCGGCATGCCAATCGTGCTGGCTTATACCACGTACATTTATTGGATATTCCGCGGAAAGGTGCGGCTGGACCGCCACAGTTACTGAAAATGCCGCAGTTCACCGCAGTCTCACTGACGGTCTAAAGCGTAGCCATTTTTCCCTGGTGCCTCCGCGAAAAATAGCCTTTGACATCGTCAGGATCGCCCCAATTTCACTGGGTGGAGGCTTGGAGAAAATAGCAAGTATTGTACAGTCGGACCATTGGGACCAACCGCAAAATAGATTCCTGCCCGGAGGCCATCATGACCCGGGCGGTCCCGAATCCGGCGTGCCGTCTGCACCACCTGGATGCTGCCCATCAGCGTGAACTTTAACGCCTTCTGGCAGCACGAATATCTGAATTCATTGCGGAACTTACCGCTCTTTCTGGTAATCAAGGCGGTGCTGGCCAAGCATCCCAAACCCTGTGGCGAGGCCAAGGTTTGGGGGCTGGCACCGATGATGATGCCATGGAAGGGGGGGCATGTAACCGCCGCAGCTTCCCGGAAAACCAACCCTCTAACGTCCGTGCAGCCGTTGCCCCAAATATGGCCGCATGAAGTCGAGCAGCCGAGACGCTGGCGTTGACGGCGGCAATGCGGTATTTATACAAAGGTGGTTCAATTGTGCGAAAGGGCTTGCGGCGTGAAACAAATTACAATGTGGTCGGTCGTATTGATGATGGCATCGATGTTCTCACCTGTCGCTGTCGGGCGCGATACGTGGATACCCCATTTCAATGCCAGTAACCTGCGTGATACGCTAACCGTGCAGGTAGTTAAGCACCGCGGGCCGGCGGTGGTCAGCATTACCGCCAAGCGCTTGGTGCAGCAGCGGGTGAATCCATTTCCAAACAATTTTTTCTGGCGGCAATTTAATGTGGGGCCGCTGGTGCAGGTGCCGGCGGATTTCCTCGGCAGCGGGTTTATTATCCAACGTGATGGCTATGTGGTGACGAATAACCATGTGGTGGACCAGGCCGAATCCATTCATGTGCGGCTTGCGGATGGTAAAAAACTTTCCGCCGAAGTGGTCGGAAGCGATCCACGGGCGGATTTGGCGATACTTAAAATCAATCGCCGTCGGCGGTTCCCCACGATTCCTCTGGGCCTATCCTCGGATTTAATGATCGGCGAGCCAACCATCGCCATCGGCAATCCCTTTGGCTATTCGCAGAGCGTGAGTTCGGGCATCGTGTCAGCGATTCATCGAAAAATCGTCGAGCCGAATAATCCCAAGCCGTTGACCAATCTCATCCAGACAGACGCAGCGATTAATCCGGGCAATTCCGGCGGGCCGCTGCTGAATATCTACGGGCAGGCGATTGGCATCAATACGGCCATCCGCGGGAATGCCCAGAATATCGGCTTTGCCATCGGGGTGGACCGACTTTCGTCGCTGATTCCGCGTTTGATGAATCCGGCCACAGTGAACAAAGTTGAAATTCCTCTACATCTGGTGGCCATCCGGACCATGACTGGTCCGGATCATGTCCATCAAAAGGTGGTGGTGGTGGGTACGCAAGGCCCGGCGGTAGAAAGCATTGACGGTTACCGCACACGTACGCTGGCAGATGCTTATGCGGCCCTGCTGAAAGTGACATTGGCGCAGAAAGATGTGGCCGTAAAATTTCGCAATGGTACGGTACGCGAATATGCAGTCAAGGCCGCGCCACCCCCGGCAGTTGTCCTCGCCTCAGAAAAGCTCCTGGGCATGGCGTTGGATCAGGTTACACCGGTGCTGGCCAAACGATATCATTTGGCGGCGCAAAGCGGCCTGCTGGTTACACAAATCAATCCGGGTTCGGTGGCCGCAAAGGCTGGTATAAAGCCGGGCGACGTGGTTGTACAGATCGGCCCGTATCGCGTGCGAACTCTAAACGACCTGGCAGCATTGCTGCCCTACATGCCCAAAGCCAAAGTGGTTCGTATTGTGGTGGTGCGCCAAGGGAAATTCGGCGTGGGGTATCTGCGATTTCCATAAACGCCGCGTTGGTAACGTGGGAAGCCGGCGGGTGGGGGAGGCGCATGGTTTGGTTGGCCAGCGGAAGCAGTCTGCTTGGCAAGGGCCCAAATTGGAGTATTTTTGCCTCCATGGAGGATGGAGGGCCGGCCCTGAAATATGAAAGGATGCTGTTCAATAAAAAGGGGCAGCAGGCCATCGCCGTGCCGCCCCTTGCAGAACTTCAGATGAGCCAGATTACCGATGCAGCAGCGGTGGATTGTAATAGCCTATCATGGCCAGAAACCGATTGGCATTAAGGATCGGTACCGACAATCGTTGGGCCTCTGACTCAAGTTGATTATATTTGCTTTGCTCCGCCTGTCGGGCGGCAATTAAAGCCTGATTTTGTGGGAGTGCGGCAGCGGCACCAGTCAGGGTTGGGGATGACGGCGCGGCTCCAAGCACGAGAAAATCAGTCTGGCTGGTGAGGTGACGGTCAATTAGCCCACCCCATTTTTTGATCAATCGAACGATTTCCAAACGACCTTGGGCGGTGGCCACATTGTTTCCGTTGACCGCAAAATCACCATAGACATAGAAGTGAAATTGCCGGCCCTTTTTCTGGAAAACCGGATTGCTGATTAAATCGCCGGTAAAAATGGACTGTCCGGCATGGACATGATTGATGCGGCAAACCGACGCAAAGCGCCCAACATGCGTGACCACGATCGAGCCTTTTCCGCCACCAGAAATACCGGACCCAACGCCTAACTGGGGATTATAGACGGCAAAGGTAAGACCAATGGGCACCTTTTGATCTCGACCCACGTTGATATAAACTTGATTTTGGCCTGGACCAACGCCGATGATTTTCCCCTCGGCTTGGGAAAGTATGGCCCCCGCTCCTTCGGATGGGGCCTTGAACCCCGCCAATTGCTTTCGCAGATCGGCAACGATCAATTTGACAGATGCGAGATTCTGGTGCAATTGCTGGTTTTTCACCACCTGGGTTTCCAGATCCTGGACGGCTTTTTGCTGTTCAGTAGAAATCTGTTTTTGAAAAACAGTGGCCTGCGCGGCGAGATTCCCGTTGGCGGCGGCCAGCTGGGTTCTTAATTTAGCAATTTCCTGGTGAGCGGACTTGAGCTTTTGGGAAATCGTCTCAATGTTATCGTTGAAGGTGGTTTGCGCTGTTGAAAAGGAGGTTCGTTGCCCCTTCAGGCGGCTTTCCAGGTGTTTGATGCGGGCCTGCTGGCTTCGCACACTGGCGGCCAATTCGGTTACCGCAACCACCAGCGATTTATCGGAAAGATTGGCCTGATGCAATGCGGTGGCCGCCGGACCAGAAATCGACGTGATCTCGCGAATCGGTTGCTTGGAAACGTGCCCGATCATCTGGCTTTCCAGCGCATCAATGCCGGATAGCAACATGCCAACCACGGAATGGTGGTCATTGGCGTTGGCCAGCATGGTTTGAATCATGGGGCTTTGCATTTCCGAAGGTAAAATGATCTCATTAAGTTTGCGCGAATCCGTGATGACCGCGTGTTGGGTCTTTCCCACGTGCAGATACAGAAGCACTGCAACTGTGGTTGATAACACCCAAAGAATTACAAAAATAATCAGTGCCCAAGGGGGCGTAGACCGAGCGGTGCGAACAACTGCCATGGCATTATGCCTCCGTCAAGAAGGTTTCAAGTGTCGCCGCCGAGGGTCCACACCCACGGTGCAGCGGTCCACCTGCGAACCTCTACAACCTAGAATATCGCCTGCTTTGCTCGCCGGGTCAAGGGAAAACTTTCCGGAGGCGCCTTCTAGCGTCCAAACCAAGCGGCAAAATACCCCGTTTCAGGTCACCGGCCCAACTCTATTCAGCCTCCAGAGCCGGTCTGTACTGGGCGGCCAGCTTCGCCTGAAGCTGGGGTGGTACGGCATCATAATGGGAAAATTCCATCACAAAGCTACCTTGGCCCGCGGTGAGGCTGCGCAGTTGGCTGTCATACTGGGTTACCTCCGCCAGGGGTGCTGTCGCCCGGACAATGGCGATTGAAGGCACAGGTAAATCCGTGTGAGTAATACGACCGCGGCGGGTATTGAGATCGCTGGTGATGACTCCAAGAAAACACTCCGGACTGGTGATTTCCAGGGCAACCACGGGTTCGATGAGGGCTGGCCGGGCCTTCAGGATGGCGTCGCGCACGGCGAATTTCCCGGCGATGCGAAAGGCAATGTCTTTGGAATCCACGGGATGACTTTTACCGTCATGCACAATCACCCGCAAATCCTGCACCGGATATCCCGCCAGCGGACCGTGCTCAATCGCGTCGTATACGCCCTTCTCTACCGACGCGATGTACTGAGCGGGAATAGCTCCGCCGAAAACCTCGTTAACGAATTCCAAGCCGCTGCCGCGGTCGAGCGGTTCCACCCGCAGGTAAACTTCACCAAACTGGCCGGCCCCGCCGCTTTGCTTTTTGTGGCGATAATGCCCCTCCGCCTTAAGGCTGATGGTTTCCCGATAGGCGATCCGCGGAGGTTGCGTGGCCACGTCAATGCCGAAGCGATTTTTCATTTTCTCCAGCATCACACGCACATGCATATCCCCGAGTCCGTGCACAATAATCTCATGAGTCTGCGGATCATGGGAAACTCGAAACGTTGGGTCCTCTTCCACCAGTTTAGACAAGGCGGCAGAGAGCTTGGCCTCATCGCCGCGTGATTTAGGCACAATGGCCATGGAAAACATGGGCGTGGGATATTTCGGCGGGAGGGGCTTAAGTTCTTCATGAAGCGTTGCGGCATGAATAATCTGATCCACC
>JAKAZF010000180.1 GCA_021826605.1 Planctomycetota bacterium
GGATGATGCGACCTTCGCCAAAGCGCTGGAAAATCAGGCGGAACGGCGGCGGCTTCTGCGAAAACTGGCACGCATTGAAGGATGGACCTGGGATGCGGTATGGCCTGAAAAAATTGATCTCACGCATGGAATCTGATACGATTCCGCTTGCGTGTCCGGTTGATATTTTTTGGTGAATATTATTATGTCCATGCGTTTATTTACCGGCGTGATCGCTGCGGTCCTGCTGTTAATTATGGGTAGTGGAAATGCACCTGGCGCGAATGCCGCTAAAACCGTCACGATTTACCCACTTGGAGATTCCATCACCTTCGGCTTTAGCCGCGCGACCAGAGACCACCGTATACCGGGGGGCTATCGGGCGGAGCTTTATACCCTTTTAACCCATGCTGGCTATAACGTGCATTTTGTCGGGTCCAGTACCCGCAACCCCACAATAAACCTGGTCCGGCATCACGCGACACAGCATGACGGCTGGCCCGGCTGGCGGATTGATCAGATTGCCTCCCATGTTAAACAGTGGCTGGCCCGCAGCGGCTACCGATTCAAAGGTCCCGCCTATCCCAACTTTATTCTGCTGCATATCTCCACCAATGATATTATTCAGCATTTTGACCCGAAATATCCGGGTAAAAATGAGTCTGAATCGCAATTTATGCGCGATATGGAATCGCGCATGACACAGCTTGTTCAGGAACTTGTGACCTTGCGGCCCAAGGCTCATCTGCTGGTCGCGGAAGTTATTCCTCTGGGCGGCTGGTCGCCGAAAATCAAGTCCGCGCTTTGGAATAAGGACGTGCGCGAATTTAATGCGTTTGTGAAAACGCACTTGGTACCGGCATGTCAGGCTAAAGGGGAACGGGTAACCGCGGTGAATCAATATGCCAATTTTTCTACGCCGACGGGCAAGCCGATCTGGAAACATTTGCCGGACAAATGCCATCCGGATTCCTACGGCTACCGCCTGATGGGGCGCACCTGGTTTAAAGCCATCATGGCTATTTTGAAAAGGCCGACCGCGACGGAGGCGAATCACGTTATGAGAGTAAATCCTGTTCCGCGTTGAGCTCAACGCTGCCGCATTGAGTTATTGGTTTTTTCAGGGCGATGCTGTTGAAGCTGCGGTTTTCCAGGATGTATTTTTTTTCAAAATTGGTACCCACCAGCAGGCCGTCGGCGGTGGGCAGCGGGGGCACAAAATCAATGATCTGCAAAGGCTTGAATTCGGAGCACACCGTGCGAATGTGTTCAAAATATTCGGCGTGATCGGTGACAATACGTAAGATGCCGCCCGGCACCAGAACGCGCAAGGCCTGGTGCAGAAAGGGCGTTTGAATCAAGCGGCGTTTGTGGTGGCGCGCTTTGGGCCACGGATCGGGAAAATAGACATGCAGGGCATGCAGCGACTGATCGGGCACATGGGCACGTATCCACCAGTTGGCATCCGCGCGAACCATGCGGGCATTGGGAAGTTGATGCCGCCGGAGACGATCGGCGGCAAAATCACAATAAGCGCGAGCCCATTCAATACCGACAAAGTTATGCTTTGGGAATTCCGTTGCGGCGGCCAGCAGGAAGGTGCCTTTTCCCGAACCGATCTCCATCTGCACGGGATTATTATTAAGAAAAATGTCCCGCCAGGAAATCATGCCCGCATCATCGGGAACAAGAAGCAGGGCCGGTTCGGGAATTAAATTGGGCTTTAATGCCAAAGGAAAATCCTTGCCTCGGACAAGCTCGTGGGAAAAAACTCGGAATAACCCGGGCAGCATTGGAAAACCGGCGCAATAAAAAAGCCGCCACGGGCTGCCGAGTGGGGCGCGGCAGCTTTCGTGTGGGCAAAGTGGGAACCCACACGGTGGCGGCAGTTTCAAAATCTGCTGCGTCCGATGTTCGTTTCGCCCCTCCGCCAAACTGACGGAAAACCTTATAATAAAAAACTGGCTTAATTTTATAAACCAGTCACTTATTACTTCCGTCCGCCTGGAGGCACGAACGAACCCGGATTTTACGATCGAAGGTCAGCCACCGAATCCCAAAAAAAGATCACAGGGCCATGTCCACAATCGACGTAGACAGTATAACCCCATGGATGGCAAAGTCAAGTTAACCGGTCAAACTAACCGGTCAAACTGAAGATACGATATGATGTTTCCAGTTTTTAATAATGAGGACGCCCATGATTGATGTTGTCTTACTGCCCGCCATGCTCAATGAGATGCTTCTACCGCAAAGTCAGGTGGTGGTATTTGATGTTTTGCGCGCCAGCAGCACCATCGTTACCGCGTTACATAATGGTGCCCGGGAAGTGCGATTATTTTCAGATGTGCAAGCCGTTCTCCAGGCACGGGGACAGGTGCCCCCGCCCGTACTATCGGCCGGAGAACGCGGCTGCATGAGGGTGCCGGGATTTGATCTGGGCAATTCCCCGGCTGAATATCAGACGCACCGGGTTGGCGGAGCATCCGTGCTGTTAAGCACCACCAATGGCACACGGGCTGTGGCGGCGGCGCAGACGGCGGCCGATATTTTTATCGGATCACTGCTTAACGCCCAGGCGACCGCTGAAGCATTGCAGCCGCAACTGGATCATCTGCATACGCTGATGGTTCTGGCGGGAACCGATGGCCAGATAGCACAGGAAGATGTCATCGGGGCTGGGGCGGTTTTGTGGCATCTGCTGGGTGGCACGTACCGCATTGATCTGCCTTATACTGATACGGCATGGATGGCGTATCACTGCTTTGCGTCCGTGCGGGAGCGGCTGGGAGCGGCGTTGCGGCTGGGAGCGGGAGGAATCAATGTCATTGAAGGGGGATTCGAAGATGATATTGACCTATGTTCAAAGCTTAATTCCATGCCGCTGCCAGTGCGGGTGCACAAAAACCCGTTGCGGGCGATGGCTGTCCCGCCGGCACGGTAAACAAATTGAAAATCAGCGTCTTCCGCAGGGCGTGGAAATTGTTTCGCGCCCGTCCGAAATAACGCCAACTCCGCAGGAAATCGCGGCGTTTGGTCACGAGCCTGGGTGCTGTTATGGCACGCTCCACCACCGGCAAAGCCGGCGGCTTTGCGAAGCTGTCCAGTACTTCCGTGCGGCGCGGAAATATTGCCATGCCTTTTCCGCGCGGAACTTATGCCTGGCGGTGAACGGTCACCGGCTCCATTTGCCTGGCTTTGACGCTTTGTTCACCCAGCAGCAGTTCAGGGATGACGCGCTGGCGGAAGGCAAATATTTCAAAGAGTTGTCGTTGCACCAGCAGGTGGTGCCCCAGCACGCCCAGCGATCCAAAGGGCAGACGATAAAGTACTTCATCAAAAATGACCGTCCCCTGATCTTCCGGCCAGAAGCGATGCGTATGAACCCATTTTGCATAAGGCCCCTGAAGTTGTTCATCACGGAATTGACGAGGGGGATTGTACAGGGCAATGCGCGTTTTCCAGCGGATCGGCAGGCGCAGCCAGTTGATGGTGTAGTTCAGGATTGTGCCTTCCCGCATGGGGATATCCCCCGGCGTGCGAATCGTAAAATTCAACCACGGCGGAGTGATGCGGGAAAGATTTCCGGCATCGGCGAAAAATGGAAAAACCTTTTCCAACGGCAATGGAAGCCAGAGTTGACAGGTCAGTCGATATTCGCGTGCCATGAAGACTCCCTAAAATCCCAATTTGCAAGTTGACATCAGCTTCCGGCTGGGAGTTCCTTGTCGCCACCTTTATACGGATTATCAGGAAGGGCTTTCTTTACCGGCGCGTCCTTCATGTGCAGCAGCATGGGTGAGGCAATCGCCAACGTACTATATGCACCGGTGATCACACCAATCAGCATGGCGTACGCGAAGCCATGCACGCCCTGGCCGCCCCAGATATACAGAATTAACACCACTGAAAATACGGTAAACGTGGTCCAGATCGTTCGACCAAAGCATTGATTGATGGAGTCGTTGACCAGTTTTGCGGTCAGCGGCTGGCGGGAGCGACCGCGGTTTTCACGCACACGGTCAAAAATAACGATGGTATCGTTCACGCTGTAGCCAATAATGGTCAGATACGCGGCGATCATGGTCATATTGATCTTAAAATTATCCACGAGCATAAAATGCCCGAACCAGGTTCGATGGATATACACCGCTAAAACCGTGGCCGCCACTGCGACGATGGCATCGTGCAGCAGTGAGAATATGACGCCAAAGCCGTAACGCACCCCACCGAATCGTATCCATACATACGCCACAATCAGCAGCAGCGAGACCAGCACAGACATGACCGCATTAAGCCGCGCTTCGCTGGCCACCTGCGGGGCAAAACTGGTGACACCGGCCAAGCCGCCTGAGGTAGTTAAGGCGGTACGGACAATGCGCCATTCGGGAGCGGCAACCTGCGATTTCCATTGCGAAACCAGGCCGCTGTTATCCGCGCGATAAAGCAGACTGGGGTCCGAAGCGACTACCACAGCATCCGTGGCTGCGGGCTTCCGGCCCGGCGCTGCCGGTGCGAACACAATTGGAATCACCCGGAAGGGGCGGTATTGCAAAGAGGCAAAATCCGGTTCCTGACTCATGGCCCGTATCCGTGATTCAATTTCCGATGCGCTTTGCGCCGGGCTGATGTGCCGCAGGAATATCGCCACACCTCCCCGGAAATCTCCTATGTCTGCGCGGGGCAGGCCGAGAGCCATGTTGGTAAGGTTGGCATGAATAATGGGCATCACGGCATGGTCATCCAGCAGGTCCTGAATATGCCGAGATCGAACGGCCACGTGCATAAATTTCAGCTTGCGCGTTACTTTAATGGAATCCGCGAATTGCGTTTCCAAAGCGTGCGTAAGCTGCTGCACCGGCACATCCGATACGGCTGCGGAAGCAGCAGTCGGCGAGGCCGGCTTAGTCTGCGGCGGATTGACGATACTGGTGATAATCACAAACTGGTTGTGATGCGTACCGACGGAATAGACCGTTGCATGGCGCAAGGCCTTAAGATTCGTGTCATGCCGGCCAATATCCTGCACACGTTTGCGTACCGCGGATACGGACATCTGCAATCCGGGCCGCAATTGCAGGGTAACCTGCGTGCCGCCGTTAAATTCGGTGTCATATTTTTTATTGCCGCGCGCAATAAATGTGATGATGCCGGAAATCATGATAATGCCGGAAATCACCCAGAAAATCCGTCGCTTACCGATCCAGTCAAAATTGGTAACCGTAAAGACCCGCATAAACGGCCAGCGGCCTTTAAGCCAGGTAAAGGTAAACAGATCGCGGAAATATTCCTGAATGGAAAGATCATCAATTTTCCGCATGATGCCGGCCCGAATGGCGGCGATCATCAGCGTACGCGTGACAAACAGAGCGGTGAACATGTGCACAGCCAAGCCGATTAACAGCGTAATACCGAAGCCTTTAACATCTTCCGATCCCATGAAGATCAGGACGATACTGGTCAGAGAGGTGGTTAAATTGGCATCAAAAATTGTCCAGAATACGCGGTCATACCCCTGTTTAACCGCCAGCCAGAGCGACGCACCTTTATGAATTTCCTCGCGGATACGTTCATTGATAAGGATGTTGGCATCCACCGCCATACCCAAAGTCAACACCACACCGGCGATTCCGGGCAGGGTGAACGTGGCATGAAGAAGTGCCATCACGCCCAAGGTCAGCAGCAAATTCAGCATCAGGGCCACATCAGCAAACAAGCCCGTGATGGTGTAATAAATAAACATGAAACCCAGAACCACGATCACCGCGATGACCGCACTTCGCAAACCGGCCTTGAGGTTGTCCGCACCGAGCGTAGCGCCAATAGTCTGCACCGAGATCGGTTGTGATTGCAGCGTGGCTGGTAACGATCCGGCGTTAAGAGTTTGCACCAGCAGTTGGCCTTGCTGCTGAATATCCTTGGCGGGGTTGCGGGCTGAGGGCATTCCCAGCGTAATTTGCCCGGAACCGGCGATGGTGCTTTGAATCGTGGGGGCGGTGATGGCCTTGCCGTCCAGCAGAATGGCCATATCACGATTAATGTTCTGGCTGGTAAGTGCCCGCATGTACGCAGCACCAACGGTATCCAGGTTGAACCCTACCGCCAGTTCGCCGGTTTGCGGATCGGTTTGCAATTGGGCGTTGCTCACCTGCCAATGTGCGCGGCTGGTGCCATGGGTCAAAGCCCGCGCACTGTTGGTATACAGCAGGATGTAATGTTGACCTTCATACTCGCCTACCGGGTAGAGCTGGCGCGATCGCAAAATATCTTTGCCGTCACGC
>JAKAZF010000181.1 GCA_021826605.1 Planctomycetota bacterium
CGGTGCTTCAACGTGGCAGCAGACCAGATCAAACCTGTCCAGCGCGTCGCAGGTGTATTTTCCTTGGGCGGCATAATCTGTATCGTGGTAGCTGGTAATGCCCGGAACCTCAATGTTGTTCCAGCCCAGAAGATTGGCAATTCCCCGTAACAAATCCACGGCGGTAATCATGGCGCCGGATACTCCGAACCGCTC
The DNA here is from genome assembly GCA_021826605.1 of Planctomycetota bacterium. Next base: position 196 of record JAKAZF010000181.1, read on the forward strand.
CTTAAAGCTCGGCATGTGCTTGGTGCGGCCCTGACCCCATAACCAGATATCCGTCGCCTGATTCTCTCCAAACTGCTTCCGCACCAGATTCACTTCATGATCCTTCAGCACCACACGAGCCTTGTTCATTATATCCAGCAACTGTTCGGCCCCGGCGCCGCGCGGCAGGTGACCCTTGATGGGCTGATCGGGAATATCGTGCGGCGGTGTGGTTTTTACCTTGGTGAGATCGCCGGCGGAAAGTGTCATTAAATTACGATAACTTACGCCCGGATGGAATTTAATTCCGCTGGCCGTTCCCGCGGGAGCAACAGCTTCCGCCACAGCCTGCAGCAGCGTGCGCCCCTCGTTGTCTTTAATGTGTCCGGCGGAATGATCCACCATTTTTCCGTCAATAATTGTTACAAAATTGCATCGCATCACCCAGTCTGAAGGTTTGAGTTTAAGGCCCATCGCCGCGGCCTCCAGCGGAGCCCGCCCCGGATGATACTGTGCCGGGTCGTACCCCAGCAGGCACAGCGTACAGACATCACTTCCGGCACTGTAGCCGGGAGGAGTGGTGCGCACGGTCCCGATACGGCCATTGAGCGCCGCAGCGTCTATGTTCGGTTTACGGGCTGCTTCCAGGGGTGTTTTATCGCCAAGTTCGGCAATAGGGGCGTCCGCTGCTCCATCCGGAATGATAATGGCATATTTCATGGTAACAATTTTTATCCTTATTCAACCTTACCGGTATTCTACCACGGAAAATTCTGCGCTGTTGAGACCTCATTACTATAACCACAGCAGGGTCATGGGTTGCCCCGGCTCATCGATGCACTGTGATTGTCAGACGCACGGGCGTCGAGGTCATTTTAAGTGTCGATGCTCACCTGGAATATCAGCTTCATCCGGTCCATCAAGCCGTTTAGCGCCACCCGAACTTACGATTGCGGGTCAATGACTCGAATATGCCGGGTCTTACTGCGTATTCCGCGCAGGCTGTTAATTTTTGCCACCGCCTCAATGACTTTACCGTCCGGTGCCTCGTGCGTCATGATTACCAGCGGCACAAATTGATCCTCATGGGCTTCATGCTGCACCATCGCGGCCAGTGAAATTCCACGTTTCCCCAATATACCGGTAATCTGGTGCAGCATCCCCGGTTTATCATCCACCATCATCCGTAAATAATGCCGGGAGGAAACATCGTGCATCGGTACAAGACGCGCCGCACTGCGGCGCGTCAGCAGCGGCAGTTGCTTAAAAAGCAGTGTCGCGGACCCCATGGCCGCCTCGACAATATCCGCCATAATGGCGCTGGCCGTCGGACGTCCACCGGCACCTCGGCCATAATAGATCGTCTGACCGCTGGCATGACCGACCACGGCAATGGCATTAAACGACCCATTGACATTGGCCAATAAGTGTTTCTGCGGCACAAACGTTGGATGGACCCGCAGTGAAATACCATGCCCATGCTTTTCGGCGATGGCCAGAAGTTTGCAGACATACCCCAACTCCCGGCCAAAGCGTAAATCCATATCATCGATGGTATTGATTCCGCTGACATGAATCTGCTCAAAAGGCACATGAACGCCGAATGCCAGGGACGCCAAAATCGCCAGCTTATGCGCGCTATCTCCGCCGGTTACATCCAGTGTTGGGTCAGGCTCCGCATACCCGGCGGCCTGCGCTTCGGCCAGCGCGGTGGCATAGCTTTTTCCGGTTGAGCTCATCTCGCTTAAGATATAATTGCATGTTCCATTAACAATCCCCACGAGCTGGTCAATGTCATTGGCAACCAGTCCGCGCGTCAGGGCCAGTACAATCGGAACAGCTCCGCCGCAGGAGGCCTCGAAACAGACACTTGAGCCGACCCTGGCGGCTGCCCGAAATATTTCCATACCGTGCAGCGCCAGCAGGTGCTTGTTGGCTGTGACCAGTAATTTTCCGGCTTTAATGGCTCGCATGGACAATGTTTTCGCCGGCTCAATGCCTCCCATGACTTCCACCACAATCTTAATTTCCGGATCTTTGAGAATATCATCCGGATTAGTGGTAAACACGGCGCGGGGAATATTTCTGCTCCGAGATTTATCCGAGTCTCGAATCAAGATTCTCTTCAGGACAAGTGATTGCCCGGATCGCTTTTCCAATAGCACGCGTTCGGTCAGCAGCATTTCAGCTACTGTTGAACCGACCGTACCACATCCCAGCAATCCAATGTGCGTTGTCATAACCGCTCCAAACCTCAATACGGCGGATAAAGATACGGCAAGCGGTGCCGCCCTGCCAGCGCTTTGCCAAATTTATTTGGATATCCGGAATTGTGCACGTCTCCGCCCCTTGAGGGTTTCACTCGCCGCACTGGATCTGCCGGGCTGAAAAAAATACCAGCGAAGTGCGTCGCACCGGCTTCTTGAGAATATGTTCCGCCGCGTGCGCATAATAATTTACCTGTTGCCGATAGGCTGGCAGCCGCGCGGCAATAAATGTGGCGGCATCGGTCTTATAGTCGATGATTTCTATTTGATCTGGTTCAATTAACAGCGCGTCAATCGTACCCCGGATAAGTATTCGTTCCGAAGAATCAATCCCGGATGCGCCCGGGGTGCCTTCTTTTGTGCTGTTCACCATTCCCGGATTCGCGGCAGGAGATTTTTGCGCTGCTTCCGCCGCCGGAATCGACCAGAGAAAACTTAATTCGCGCAGAATCTGATGGTCCGTACGATTGTGTGCCGCCGCCTTCCGCATGCGATCTCCCAGCGGCGTGCTGAAAAGCCAAAGCAACGCCTGCTGATCCACAAACGCCATCTCCTCCGCGGATAGATAACCCTGCGCTACCAACGCGGCCAACGCGGTGCGCAACTGCGATTCGCTGGCAGTGTGTTGGAAGTCCAGTCGCTGCATCACGCGATGCATGATCAATCCCGTTTTAATGCCGGAACTTTCTTCGGTCATATCCAGGCGAATGGTGTTCGGCGTCGCATCCATGATCGAGGCCGGCGATTCACGATCATCATACATCAATGATTTCAGCCGGCTGACACTGGTGACGGCCGGCATGGTCGTTAATTGCCCGTAGGGATAGGGCCGGGTTATGCGATGGAACATCGCGTTCAAGACTTCTTCAGATCGCCCTTCGTTCGCCGGCCCATCATTTGTTGCCAACCCACCGGCAGCCCTGTCCGCTGATTGGGCCACCGTTGTGCGATCCGCCTCCGGAGAAAGCAGTTGGCTTTCCGGTATTTCATGCAGAATCAGCAGCGGTGGGGCGGCCAATCTATCCTGATACTGGCTGAAAATCGGCCCCAGATAGTCCAATGGGCATCGGGGCGATGTTATTGCTTGCGGTTGCTTATCTGAGGCTGCGGCATCGGGCAGACGAACTTGCCGCCATTTTTTCATGGCGGACTCCGTCGCTCTTCCAACGAGGATCAACTGATCTCTAGCCCGCGTCATGGCAACATAAAGCAACCTCGCCTCCTCTTGAAGCAGTTGCCCCCATTTTTCTTCAGCCAGGTTCTTTCGCCCGGGCGAATCGTGAACCATCACCCCATTGTCATCAAGAACCTTCATTCCGATTCCTTTGTCCCGATCCACCAGCAGCCGCTGTTGCAGGTCACGTCTGTTGAAGGCCGTTCCCAGTGCCGCCACAAATACCACCGGAAACTCCAGCCCTTTGCTGCCATGAATCGACATGATGCGCACGGCGTTTCCCGCCGGTGGTGCCGCTTCGCCCAGATCACGTTCTTCCCGCAGACGCTCAAAGAAGTTGAGAAATCGCGAAAGACTCTGCGATTCGAAACCCGAAAATTCCATCGCCCGATATTGCAAAAGGCGCAGATTAGCCAATCGTTGCTGCCCCCCGGGCATGGCGGCAGCACGGTTAAGCAGCCCGGCTTCCTGCAGAATTCGGGCTAATCCATTGGCCAGCGTGTCCGAGCGCATGGCCGCTCGCCAGTATTCCAGTTTTGCCAGTGTCCGGATTATTTTGGTCTTCACCAGGCGCGTGGCATCATCGAGCGGTTCTCGCAAATGCAATGCCGACACGATCTGGTGAAACGCGGTGTGTCGTGTGCCCGCTTTTCGAATCAACGACAATTCCGCCGCCGTGCAGCCGCCGATGGGCCCCAGCAGCACGCCGGCCAGTGCAATATCCTGAGTCGGATTGTCCAATACCTTTAAAATATCCAATACTTCCAGTACCTCGCTGGATTCAAAAAATCCGGTGGTCAGAGCGGCATTGGCCGCGATTCCCATGGATCTCAGGATTCGAACATAATGCGGTGCACGCTGGCTTGGTGCCCGAAGCAGGATGGCGATATCCTTTAATTCCATCGGGCGGCAATGCGGTCCCACGGTGCGTTTGCTTTGCAGAAGTTCATGAATCAATTGTCCGATTCGCGTGGCTTCCAATTCATCTGCGCGCAACTCCGCCATCGAATCGTCCATGTCGGGGCTCGCCGCGGCTTGACCGCCATCTGAATCCCCTTCAACGGAAGCGTCTTGCTGGGATTCGGTTAAAACATGTAATTGTACAGGTATGCCGGGATAAGCATCGTGTCCGATTGCCGCGCGGCCATGATGCAATTCCGCCAGTTCCGCCATTGGTATACCATTGCCCCGCGAGTCGCGCTGCACCATCTGCAGCATCGGCAAAAGGATTGCATTCAATGCATCGATCAGCGGCGGCAATGTGCGGAAGTTGTCCCGCATCGTAATAATGCCGGCACTTTGCCCGCTGAGGCGCAAGTCCTTAACCTTGTCGTACAAAATACGTGGTTCGCTGCCACGGAATCCGTAAATGCTCTGAAGCACGTCGCCGACGCCAAAGAGGGATCCGGGTTTTAAGGCTTCCGGGGGTTTATCTCCGCGATAAAGCAGCTCAATAAGTCGTTCCTGCACCGGATTGATATCCTGATATTCGTCCACAAGAATATGGCGAAATCGTTGATGAAGTATCGCTTTAAGAGGATTTTCCGGTGTCGAAAGCGCGGCCAGGACGGTCCGCTCCAGATCTGAATAGTCCAGTTGATTCCGGGATTGTTTGGTCTGCTGATAATGCTGTTGTACGCACGCGGCAAACGCCAGAATTGTCGCGATGCGCCGCCGGCTGGTATTTTCAATCGCCGTAAGTTGGACAATATTTGAAGTATTTAATTCCTCGCACAAATCCAGAAAGGCTTCCTTAACCGGGGCATAGATTCCATTCTTGAAGTGCTTGGCTTCGGCATGGTCCGGAGTGTTGTCAGTCAGTCGAATCGCCGGCGCAAATGATACGTTTGCCAGAAGTTTTCCCGCATCGGACCAACCTGCCGCTCCATGCTCTTGTAATAACTGCGCGGCATTTTTGGCCGCATTGCCTGCCTCCAACAGGCCGTTGTACATGAGCTTTTTGGCGTCGGCATCGAAAAGCTGGGCCTCCTGAGCGTTGGCCAAGAGCATCAGCGCCAATTCCTCCAGGTGCTGAACCTTCCGCTCAATAAATGTGGATATTACCGTCGTGATTTCGGTGTCACCGGCGTTTGCGGCTCGGCGACACCAGTCTTCCGGGTCTACCACAGATTCCATGGTGCGCAGAACCGGCCAGATCAATGTTTCAAGTTGCGCCAGCGCGGCGCCGGCGTACAGATCAAAAACCTCGATAAATCCGTCATGTTGCGGATGATCCGGTGCCATAAATGTTCGCGCCGCTTCCTGAATTGCGTCGGTTTGCATCATGGCGGCCTCATGTTCATTCAGCAGCGTGAAGCCCGGATCCACGTGGCAGAACATAAACCAGGTTTTGGCCACCCAGTTGCAGAAGGAATGGAAGGTGCTGATTTGCGCTGTGTCCGCCAATGCTGCCTGCTGACTCAGCCACTCGCTGCGCAGATGATCGGCCCGGCCGTGGGCAACGGCGCGAATGGCCCGAGCGATTCGACTGCGCATCTCATCAGCCGCTTCGCGCGTGAATGTCAGAACCAGCAGTTCCCGCACATCGCAGGCATCCTTCGAGTCGGTTACCAATTCGGCGCAACGGTTGGCCAACGTTGCGGTTTTTCCTGATCCCGCCCCGGCCAGAACCAC
>JAKAZF010000182.1 GCA_021826605.1 Planctomycetota bacterium
CAGGATTTTGCCATGGCGTTGGGCGGTAAATACAAGGTGATAATGCCCGGCCACCGGAGGCATATAGTTGCGTGTATACATGCCGATGTTGCTGTATCTTGCGTGCAGTGGAAGTGTGTGTTTTTTTCCGTCCGGACCGGTCAGAACCGCGGAAACATGGGCGTAGCGCGTCAGTTGGCCGCGGGCGTCGGTTACTTCGACTCGCAATTTTACATTGCGTCCGGTGTCATAGCGTTCGCGGCGGATCATGGCGGTTACGGAAGATCCCTTTAAGGTTTTAATTTTGCTTTCACCGGCCAGCCAGCGGACTAACTGCCCCCAAAAGCGATGATAGGGTGATCGCAGCCCCATGGTCCGCAGCGCGAGTTGCCAGCGGTAAGTGGTATCGGCGGCAAAGGCGGCAACCCGGCCTTTCCCATAATGCTGCACCGCCAGAACAATCGCGGCGCTGCCGTTAACTTGTGCTTCCGGGTCGGTTAACAGCACTGTAGCACCGGATTTGGGACCGGCAAACGCGACACAACCGGCGAGCTTGGGCAGTTGATTTTTGGCCGCCGCCCCATCCGGAGAATCAAACCATGAAGTGATTCCTTGAAAAATCGGGCTTTTCAGGCCAAAAGCGGTCAGTTGCGGAACAAAGGGGGTATCGAGCTGCGCCGGTTGCACCGGCTGAAGATCAACGGGAAATGCCGAGGCCAGATCGGATTCGCCCCAATCCCCGCTGGCAAAATTCTGCTGCCCGCCGATCATGATCAATCCCGCTCCATTTCGCAGCACATCTTTCAATTGCGTTTGCTGCGCGCGGGTCAAAAAGCTGGAACGCACATCCCCCAGAATAATGACCTTAAATTCCTTCCACTGAGCCAGTGTGTCCGGCAGAGCGGTCAGGTGCTTGTTGGCACCGCGAATCATAAAATAACCGGGACGGGTCTGAATCAGACTGACCAGATTAACATTGGGATCCGTGGACAAATCCTGTTCCAGCGGCCCGACTTCCGGCCGGATGCGTCCTTCCAGATACAGCACCGCGATTTTGGGATTGGTTATCAACATTGGAAACTGCTGCTTATTGCCCGCGGTGGTACGCTCGGCGGGATCCACGGGGATTCGGGCGGTTAAGACCAGGCGGCCAACTTTGCGCGGCGTGAATTGAAAGTGAACCGATTGCGGCACCGGTCCGGAATGCAATACCAGCCGATGTTCGGCGAGTTGTTTCTTTCCGTCCATGAGATACACATGAATGGTGCGGTCATTAAAGGCACTTGAGCGGATCAGGGCGGCAAGAGAAACCTGCGTATCCACCGGCGCGGCCTCCGGACCGTTGACGCGGACAATTTCAATCTGCGGAACTCCTGCGGCATGGGTGGATGTGGAACCGACGCGCACGGGATATACCCGTATCGGCAGATGAGCCAGGGTGCTGAGGTGGGTAGGACCGTTCTGAATTCCGTCACTGAAAAGAACCAGTTGATGCACGCCGGAATTCACCGCCATTTTGATCGCGGTTGGCAGATCCGTCTGCTTGCCATCCGGGGCGATAGAGGTCCATTGGGCGGCACCGGCCAGCGGCGCATTGTGAATGCCGTCATACGCGAAACATTTAATGGCAAAATGGCTTTTCAGATTATGGATCAGCATGCGCGCCGCCTGCACACCCAGCAAATACCGGCTCGGCTCATTGGGCTGATCATTGACGCTCATGGATCCGGAGGCATCAATCATGACCCCCAGCGTCGGCATATGGTGCGGCACGGTGATCCAGGCGAGTACAGGCTGAAACATCAGTAATAATATAAAGGCCATCCCCACAAGGCGCAACGCAAACAGCGATACAATTCTGCGTTTGCCCAGAACCTGATAAACACGTTTATAAAACAGCCAGATCGCCAGAGCGGCAATGGCAAATGTGAAGAGCAACGCGATAAATATTTCACGCGCCGAGGGAAATATTAAGACCATCAGACCATAGATAATCGCCACACCGCCGGCCACCATCGCGGTCCATGGCATGGGTTCCCGCCGGAGACCCGAATCCGGTTCGGCCTGCCGCACATTAAGCCAGCTATAGACGCCCAGCGCCAATCCCACCGCCAGCGCCACGATGCCCCACCAGGCGAAACCCTGCTGGCCTAAAAAGTGCAGTTCTACCGTGGCGATTACCTGCATGCGTTCAACCTGCTACTACGCCTGAAGCCACCATTCCATTGCCCATAGCCGATAAATAAACGATGCCTCGACCCGGGGGCATCCACTGGCCTAACGCCGCAAAGACCCATTTGTTGTACCGCCGAGTCTTTATGCATCGCGGCGTCGGGCTGCCTGTATGGCTTTCAAGGCCAGATCAGGACAATGAATTCAGCACCATCCCTGTGGCCAATTTGGGATAGAAAAAGGTGCTCTTCTGCGGCATAAGTTCATTGGCATTGCATAACTGCCGCACCGATTCCAATGGGGTGCTCTGCAGAACGAAGCCCGCTTGATACTGCCCCGATTGGCACATTTCCCGCACTTCGTGGGCCACATGCGGGAAAGCCCATTGCATGGTTTTGCCTTGCGCAAACGCCGGGGCCACAATCCGATCGAATATCAGGTGCTGCAAAATGGCGACATCCAACTGCCGCCACGGTCCGGATTTATCAGCCAACATCGGATCATTGCCGATTTTTCCCAATGGATCCTCTTCCACCGGCCGCACGACCACAACATGATCGGACTTGGGATCGTAAATGCCCATGGCATGAAGCCCGAATTCCGGCAGTCGCTTTTCCAGGCTATCGATATCCATGCCTGGAAGTTCATCGGATACGCACTTGAGCTTATCCGCCGCGGCTTGCAGGAATGCAGCAATGGAAAATCCGGTAAGATTAGCCGCCACGCGGTGCGTTGGCAGAACAATCAGTCCCGGATCCTGCATGGCAATAAGCACAAAGAGTGCAAAATTGGCACCATGATCCTGAGGCAGGCCGGCCCCCTGCTTTTTGGCTATTTCCGCCCGATAATTCAAGCACGTGCCGTAGCGATGGTGCCCATCGGCAATGTACACATGCTTTTCCCGCATTAAACTCTGCACGGATGCAATGACCTGCGGATCGGTTATTTTCCAGAGCTCGGATGTCACCTGCGATTGGCCGTCCTGCGACGGCAGCTTGGCCGAGGCCACCGGTCCGGAACCGCCCACTGCGGCAAATAATTTCCCGGTCACAACATTGGCGGCATCATCATATAGCCCGAATACGGGAGACAAATTGGCATTCGTAGCCCGCATGAGCATTAAACGGTCTTCCTTGGGACCGCTGAACGTCTGTTCATGCGGGTGAATCGTGCCCTGGGGCCCGAATTCTTCCAGCCGCACGCGGCAGAACAGCCCGCGGCGCTGATAGGTTTTGCCATCATACGTATAGGTTTGCTGATACGGATACAACGCCGGGGCGGAATCGCGTTGCAGCACGCCTTGCTGCAACCATGCGGTCAGCGTTCGGGCGGCATGTTCATACGCCTCTGCGGGGCCGGCGTTTTTCGGGGGAACATGGGGCAAGTCTACTGCGACAATATTATGCGGATTTTGTGCCAGTAAGCGCTGTTTATCCGCAGTGGAAAGCACATCATAAGGCGGTGAAATCAGCGGGGTTTGTTCGGATTGAGGATAGCGAATTGCCGAGAGGGGATGAATATCAGCCATTTGAGGTTCCTGTTATACAGTCCAACACACATTACTGTGCTGATTGTAAGGCCAACAACGGGTGGCTGACCAGTAAACAACCCTTTTTGGGAAACATTTTTTCCCGCGTCCGTCTTCTAAACCGCGTGTTCCATTACGTAATGGGTTATGAGAATCTGTTGCCGTCGCAAGCGGAGGGAGAAAAGCGATGCCGGTGTTTGTGCCGGTGGCGAATCTGCCCGCGGCAACGACTACCCAGGTGAACCAGCGGCTGCCGGATATCTGGAAAAGTCGGCAATTCAGCGACAAGAAAAGCATTCAGGTTCGGGCCGCCGCATAACCGCAAATACCTCATGCCCAAAGATTACGCACACCCGGGAGATACGCGGTAGACGCGGTTCACAGGGCGGACAGCGATTTCCTGTAAAGCCATGGTATTCCCCATTCAATCGTATAATAGCCAGTTTAAGGTTGTGTCATATCGCCAGCGGGCGGCATCGCGGCACGATTGGCAGCCCATTTTCTATTGGGTTTTGCTCCCATCGTAAATAGCAGCGTGCCGCCACGTAGAATGGTGCGCTGATTAATCCAAAGCCGGTTAAACGGCCTGCCGTTAAGAGTAGCGGACTGAATGTAATAATCTTTCGGGCCATTTCCTATACTGCGGATGGTAAATGTTTTTCCATGCCGCAAATGCAAGGTAACGCGCCCCACAGTGGGACTGCTCAAAAGGTAAAATGACCGCACCGGTGAAAAGGGATACAAGCCTGCTGTATTGAAAATATACCAAGCTCCCATCTGCCCTTCGTCTTCATCGCCCACCATACCGGTGGTATTGTAGACCCGGTCCATGGTCTGGCGAGCCCAATACTGTGCCTTCCAAGGCTGCTGGACAAAATCGTAAAAGAACGCATCATGACTGCTTGGTTCATTGTTGGGGCCATACTGACCTAGCCCCAGTATCTTAGACTCATTTTCCTCAGGAATGGGGTGACCCCAAGATGCATAGCCGCCAAGGTGAAAATCCGAGTTCATTGTGAAATAGCGATCCAAACGCTTGATGGTGGCCTCGCGCCCGCCGAGCAGCTTAATCAGGCCATACGGGTCTTGCATGACCATCCACTGATAGGTCCAGGCATCGTCTTCAGTAAAGGGGCTACCCCACCAAATCGGGTCAAAGTGTGGCTGCCATGAGCCATTGGCATCGCGTCCCCATGGAAATTTCACCTTCGGATCAAACACATTGCGATAGTTGAAAGCCAACTTCCGGAATCTCTTATAATCAGCGGTTTTTCTCATGGCTTTGGCCATTTCGGCAATGGCATAATCATCATACGCCTCTTCCAGCGTGGTGGAAGTGGATTCGCCCATGGCGTTTGCCGGCAGATAACCCAGCCGCAGGTAATCTTTCAGATGCGGAATCCCGTGGCCCGGATTGTGCGGTTCAACCGTTCCATCCTTGCGTATGGCGTCGTATGCCAATGACGGGCTAAAGCCATGAATACCCTGCAGATATGCTTCGGCAATGACCGCATCGGCATCGGTTCCGACCATACAATTCCAATAGCCGGGGTTGGGCCATTCAGGTAGCCAGCCGCCTTCCTTGTAAAACCGCAGGAAGCCCCGGATGACGCGGCCATCCTGATGTCGATAAATCAAGGTCATCAAAGGAAATGCGCAACGATACACATCCCAGAAGCCGGTGCCGGTATAAAACCGTCCAGAATATACTTTACCGTTGGTCGGATTGTAATGAACGCGTTGATTGTGACCGTTGATTTCGTAAAAGCTGTGCGGATACAAGAGCACCCAGTAGAGGGATGTATAGAAAATTTCCTTTTGACTCGCCGTCGCCCCACCGATGTCTATTTTTTTAAGCTGCCGGTTCCACACGGCCTTGGCCCGCCCGGCCACACTTTTGACGCTCCATCCAGGAATTTCGCGGCGTAAGCTGATCTCGGCCTGCCGCACGCTGATGAAGCTTGTGCCGATGCGCATGCGCAGAGTTCGTGATTGATTGGTGTTGAAAGTTAAGACCGCGCCAAGGCGGTTGCCCTTGGCTCCGAAAAGTGTTGCCGAGGATGGCTGGCGACTGAACTGGGCTACAAACCGGCACGCAAAATTCTTTGGAACCTCACCGAAATTCCGCCATACATGCCCGATGACTACCGTGTGATGGTTGAACCGTGCGAGCTTCACTGCAGCATCCTTGGCCGATATAACGATACGCGCCATGCTTGTTTTGGGAAAGGTGAATTTAAAAATGCCGCAGCGTTTGGTGGGGGCCAGTTCAGCCAAAGTATGATAGCGAGGCAAATACACACGATAGCTGTACGGATGGGCCACCTCTCGCTTATGGGTGAATGAGGATGCCCACTTGACCGGACTGGTTTGCACCGGACCAACTTCCGGCATGATGTTAAATTGACCGTAATCTCCGGCCCATGGGTGTGCTTCATGCGTACATCGGAAACCCTGAAAGGTGGGATCAAGGTTATTGTAAAACCAATATCCGGTGTGGGTTTGCGGTGCCCAGATGGCCATGGGCCGGGGCAGCGCGATCTCCGGGTACATATCCCCAACCGAATGC
>JAKAZF010000183.1 GCA_021826605.1 Planctomycetota bacterium
GTCATGGCCAGCAGGATCATATTTTCCCGCGCCGCCCGGTTGCAGTAATAGGACAGCGCCCCGAAGTGCTGCGAGTTGCGGATTGTCGCCACGGCCACGCCGCTGGCGCGTGCCATCGGCACCAGGCGTTGCAGAGTCTTTACCGCCTGCACCTGTCCCAGACCGTTGCCGGCATCGACAGCCAGCGTGGCACCTCGCTGCCGTTGGACCGTCAGAATGGCCTTCGGGTCGATAAGCCCCTTTTGAATTCGGCGGATATAAATATTCAGCCGTGATACGCCGTGGCTCGATACGCCGTGTACGTCAGCATCCACCAGCGCATCGGCGAGAATATCGGCATCCGCAGGGCTGACACCGGCTGCAACCGCGATAGACGCCGCGAGATTGCGCACCGCATCCGGCGCATAACGCAGGCCCGGTCCGGCTTTTTGTGGTACTTGCATTGTCGGCATACTCTGATCCTTACGCACTGCGGTACAGTTTGGTCATGACAAACTCACGATGTCCCAGCACCTCTGCCGCCGTCAGCCGGCCGCCGCAGGTGCGCAACATGACATCCAATAGCCTGTCACCGGCCTGATCCACAGTCATTTCACCGCGCAGAATGGCTGAAACATCCAGATCAATATGTTCGCTCATGGTTGTACACGTTACCGGGTTCGCGGAGAGCTTAATGACCGGCTCAATCGGATTGCCGATCACATTGCCCTGGCCCGTGGGAAACAGGTGCACCACCGCGCCCGAGGCTGCCCATAACGTAACCGCCTCCGCCGCCGCCGAGGATGTATCCATAAACCACAATCCTTTGCCGGAGGGTGCTTCGGCAGGTTTCAGTACACCGACAAACTTGGTCTTTTTCCCAAGTTTTTCGATATTTCCCAGCGCTTTTTCCTCAATGGTTGTCAGACCGCCGCGGATATTGCCTTTCGTCGGCTGCGATTCCGAGAGATCATCGGTCTTTTCCTTGAAGATCATTTCATTGTAACTGGTCCAGACTTTCATGAACGCCTCGGCCACCTCGGGGGAGGCCGCCTTGGCGCGGACAATGTGCTCGCCGCCGGTAAGTTCCGACGTTTCACCGAATGACGCGGTGGCTCCTTGAGCTACCGATTTATCAATGACATTGCCTACCGCCGGACACGATCCAAGTCCCGTGGTGGTATCGGATTCACCACATTTAACCGAGATATACACCTCATCGAGCCGGCATTCCTCGCGTTGCAGTTCACTGGCCCAGTGCATATATTCCTTCGCCTGCACCGATGCCGCGGCAATGGTTTTGATGTCACCGAAGCGTTCGATGGAAAATCCTTTGACCGGCTTACCGGTTTTCGCTATTCCATCAACAATGCGCTGCGTCCAGCCCGGCTCAATTCCAATAACCACGCACGCCGCGACGTTCGGGTTCGATCCGGTGCCGATCATGGTGCGGAAAAACAGTTCCAGATCTTCGCCGAACTGCAGCCGGCCATAGGCATGCGGGAGCGCTAAGGTTCCCTTGATGTTATTGGCCACGGCCTCACAGGCCGCGTTGGAGATATCATCCACCGGGAGAATCACCACATGATTGCGAATCCCGACCCGGCCGTTTTCACGGCGATAACCTTTAAATGTTGGAATCCCCATAGTTTTCACCACCTCTTGGTTTTAAGATTGTGTACGTGAACATGTTCGCCGGTTTTAATCGCGGCAACCACTTTGCCAATGTCGCAACCGTATTTGGTCACCGTGTCGCCGGGTTTGAAATCCCGCAGGGCGATCTTGTGCCCCAGCGGAATGTCCATCAAAGCCGTGAGCTTTGGAGCGGCATTGCCGTGCAGAGCCTTACCCTGCACCGCCTGGCCGGCTTTGATATCGATGACCGCGACACCGACATCATCTTTTTCGTCATGCATCAGAAACTCCGTCATATTTTTTATATCTCCACAATGAACCAGCGATTTTTACAACAATTCAATCGCCTAGATAAAAGCATAAATGTCCGGACGAAACTTACAAGTCCCAAATTTAGTCAAAAGTTGTATCACTTTTCGTCATTTTTATTTGGCAAGCCCGCAATCAGGATATTCTTACCCTATTTTGCCTCGATGACCGGTAAATCCATCGGAATCAGTGTATTGTGCGCACAATTCTCTCAAGACTTCTGATTATTCAGCACACGGGAAGCACCCGCGCGATATGTCTTTGCGGATTTGTTTAACATGACCCGGAGCTGGTATGAAAGCAGATATCTCTAAGCGTTCATACAGCGGGATTTCGCGGTGGTTATCGTCTGCACCGGCAGGCATTGCATTGGCAATTGATGGGTATCCCATGGGCATAACCCACGTTATTTGACTCAATGCCTTGGCGCGCGTTGCTTCATGAATCAATGCATCTGGAATATTAGAATCTGGCAGTAACGGAGCGTACTATTTTCAGTCGCGTGAGCGACATGTGTTTTGCGGGAGTATACTTCGATATAATTATTGGCATCATAAGTCTGGTTGGCGGAATGGCTGTTAACGGTTACGGGGCGCGTTATTGCGATGCATACGCGTTGAGGTAATCATCCATTTGGCGGGTCATCAGGAGGCTGAAAATGTCAGTGCGGCAGAATCGCTTTTTTCTCCGTGTTCTAACATGTCTGGGGATTGCTTGTGTCGTGCCGCCTGGTGCTGGCAAGCCGGGCCCCGCATTGGCCGCAGCAGTTCCTGCATCGCACGCAAATGTGGCGTTGCAGCGCATCGGGGTGGCTCCAAACCACCGGGGCTTCCTCCGGATCCCTTCCCGTCGGCCGTTCTATCCGTGGGGATTCAACTACGGCAACCATGGCCGTCTGATTGAAGATTTCTGGGACACGCACTGGTCAACGGTGGTCCGAGATTTTCACAATATGCGGGAACTGGGAGCCAATGTCGTGCGCGTACATCTGCAATATGGAAAGTTCATGCTGGCTCCGGATAAACCCAATCCGCTATCGTTCAAACTGCTGTCGCGACTGCTGCGCCTGGCGGAAAAGGACCGGCTTTATCTTGATCTTACCGGTTTGGCCTGCTACCGCGTTTCCGATACCCCCAAATGGTACAACGCGATGAACGATCGACAGCGCCGCACGGCCCAGGAAAACTTTTGGCGGGATATTGCCGCAACCTGCGCCGGCAGCCATGCCGTATTCTGTTACGATCTGATCAATGAGCCTGTTGTTCCCGGGTCACGCCGGAAGCCCGGGCAGTGGCAGCCGAAAAGCTCCTTTGGCGGATACGATTTTCTGCAATTTATTACGTTGAGCCCCGGCCGCACCAGGCGCACGGAAGTCGCCGTTCAATGGATTAACGCCATGACCCGGGCCATTCGTTCGCGCGACAAACAAACATTAATCACCGTGGGGCTTTTGCCGTGGATACCCAAATGGGGATGGCTCTCGGGCTTTGTGCCGCGAATCATCGGGCCGCATGTGAGTTTTATCAGTATTCATATTTACCCCCGGACTGGTAAGTTGAATCAGGCCATGGAAGTCTTGCGTCGATGCGCCGTCGGCAAACCTGTGGTTATTGAGGAAACATTTCCACTTTCGTGCTCCGCCGCGGAGGAACAGAAATTTCTGCTGGCCTCCCGCACCATCGCCTGCGGGTGGCTGGGCCATTATGACGGCCTGACCCTTCAGGATTATCGCAAGCTCTCCCGTGAACACCGCCTGACAATCGGCGAGGCCATCTACCGTTCATTCGAACAGATGTTTGTAAAACTCAAGCCCGATTTCGTCCGGCGGCAGCCCGCCAGGCACTAAGCCCGGCAGAAGCGCATTTGGTTGTCGGTCCGTTCTTGTTTCCTTCTGTTTTCGCCGGAGGCGTTACAGTTTCATGCGGGCCAAGGCGCTGTTAACCGCCTGGATATCAAATGCTTCGGGGGCAATATTTCGCGCTCGGTACCATTCCGCATGCGCCGGATGCTTTTTGTCGGCAATCGCTTTGAGCATTTCGTAATAACCGTGCATGCCGCCGCTGTCTTCCAGGGGGCAGCGCCTTTTGCCGGCGGTACAAAGTGTTTCGGGCCGGCCGGCACGAGCTGGAATTATTTTTTCCACAGTGATGGTATGTTCCCAGGAATCACCGAAATCGTAGAGATAATAGAACTTCAATTTCTCGCGCAATACCTCGCTAAGCTGGAAGCAGGTTTCGTCTTCACAATCCATTTCTTCCAATTCGGTTTCGTCCGGCGCGGTGCCGCCAAAAGGTGTGCCGTCAATGGTAAATTCATGCAGATGCGCGTTTTCCCACCCCATGGCAACCTGAATAACCCAATGCAGTTCATCCAGGGTGAGATCCGCTGGAACAATAACCCGCCGCCAGATCGGAGGTTTGCTTCCTTCAAGGACAATTTTGAGTTGAAAGCCTCCGGCTTGGCGCGATGTTTTTCCCGCTTTCGGCTTCTGGGCTCTAATGCCATCGATAAAGTGCAACGCTTTTTTCGATTCGCGCAGACATTGTTCCAAATCCTTTGCGGTAATACCCGGTATCGCATCCATGATCGCTTCAATCGAACCGAGTTTTTGAAAAGCCGCCAGGATCAGCAGCGATCGCTCGGATAACCCGCCAATAAGCTTTTTACTTTTCGCCATCGTTTTCTCCTGAGGCAACGCAACACCAAGTACTTTAACTGGTTTTAAATCCAAAGTCATGGCACCGCATTTCCCCACGGAAGCGGTCCGGCCGCGGACAAACAATTCAAACATGTTCTATAACATTGAGATAATAGTGCCAGCGACATTTAAATAGTCCTGACAGGCGCATGGCTATGACGAAATCCCTCGTTTTACGCCACATCCGCGTACCTGAGTTAGATTGGTTCCCAATCCGTTAATCGCTCCGTCGCTTTGTGTGCTTGCGGCAATCAATGAATTCCGGCTCGCCGGGAAACGATAAGCCGTGACCCGTGACCAATGATTGTCCGCGGCCCGCCGCCACGTTATTCTCACGTCAAATTCCAAATTTCCAGTTCCATGCTTCTGATTTCAGTTTTCCGCTACTGATTTCCGCATCTGCTGAGAGTGCTGGATGGATGTTTCAACAAGCAGACTGCTCAGCGATCAGTCGCGCTTGATCATGGAATATGTCGTCCGGCCCGTGCAGCCTGCAAGGCTGCAGTCAATCTTGTCGTCGTGACTTTCTGGCAAATCCGCCAGCCCGGCTCAGGCAGCGTTTCGGCATTCCGCAGCAGCACCCGGTCACTGAGTATCTATCATCACGATCCGAGGCATTTCATCCTTAAGATGCGGGATGATTCAATACTCACCTGAAGTGATGCGTAAGCTGCGGCAAACGGCCCGTTCGGTGAAATCCACCAACGACCGGTCTGTACAATGGCCTGCGTGGGCCTGCGGCTACAGGCTTGGCCTCTTTTCCCATCCATAGCTTCTGACAATAGCTCTTTCTTCGAAGATACCATCCCATGATATTCGCTCCTTCCATATGACCAATTACTTTGAATTATATTTCTCGCAAAGCTCATAATTCAATTAGAAAAGTATATGCGAACGGCCTGGTGGATTTCCAAAAATCGCAACCCGGCAATAATTGGTTCCGAAAAGCAGCAATGACTGGATATACCTCGGCGAAGCAGGCATTGAAAAAATCAGAGGTAAAACCAACGGCCCGGAAATTGAATTTGAGAAACTGCCGCATTCTGAAAATTTACAAAAGAGTTGATTAATTCTATGTTGATGTTTTAAACGGTCCGCGATGTGACAAACGTGATTGCTGAAATGTTCGTCGCCGAGCGCTGATCGCCCTTCATTGCCCGCTGGTTTGGGCATAACACCAGACCGATTATGGCGATGTACGCCGGGCGAATCGGAAATTATTCACCACCTCTTGGCAATGTGTTGGAGCTGGTCCTGACATCCTCCCGGCACCCGCGGACAAGATTGGAACATCGAGAGATTAATCAAGTCCCGCTTTTGCATCCCGGTGCCATGGCGCTCGGGGGTGTTAAATTAACGAGTTGATCCACTACTACACGGTTGGCCGCAATGGAGACAATTGCCATTGGATGTCTAAATGGTGAAGGCCATGGTTCAAATAATTTAGCGAGCCACGATATACCGAAAGGATACCGGACGCGGGAGGTGCCATCCAAACCACAGCCAAGAAGCGATCTTGACGCACGAACAAAGGGCGGCCATAGAAGCCCTCAATCCGAATGGACGCGATAGCAATGATGTGTTTTAGTCCCAAAATCTGTTTAGTGGCCAAAGCTCCGGGTTA
>JAKAZF010000184.1 GCA_021826605.1 Planctomycetota bacterium
AAACCCCAAAGCGTCGGCCCCGACATCCTTCTTCGCTGGCAAAAAGAAGCGCCGCGGTAAGCAACGATTCCCCCAAAAATCTGGTTACCGCACCCCCACATAGCCGCCAGCGTTGCCGGTGGCGTTGCCGGTGGTTTCGCGCCTGTCACCAACCAACCACCGGGTTATCACCACGGTGCTCTGCAATCAAAAAAAGGTGTCAGGTACCTTTTTTATATAGCAGGTCGTGCCCCCGAGCACCGGATGGCAATCCGGTGGTTGATCCAGTGTCACCAACCAACCACCGGGTTATCACCACGGTGCTCTGACGCGATGCTCCCCGATGAAGAACAAATCATCCCGGCGCGCCGGGATCGCAACCCGGCGATCAAAACCGCAAATTCCGGGGCAGAAAGTCCTGCTTCAAGGCGATCTTGGCCAGGCGCAGTGTCTCTTCCGCAACCGCGTTGGCGCGGGCGGTGCCATCGTGAAGGACGGCTAGAAGTTGTGCCGGATCATTTTCAAAAGTTAGACGCCGCTGGCGCATGGGTTCGATCAGGGCCACCAGCACGTCAACGAGCTTTTTCTTGCATTCCACATCCCCGATTCCCCCGGAACGGTATTTTTCCTCGGTTTCCTTGACCCACGCGGTATCCGGATTAAATGTTTCATGGAATATCCACAGCGGATTATTTTCCACGCTGCCCGGATCGGTAGCTTTTTTCCGGTTGGGATCGGTATACATGGACATGACTTTTTTGCGGATGGTATCCGGGTCGTCACTTAAATAGATGGCGTTGTTCAAAGATTTGCTCATTTTAAGCAGCTGCCCGTGCGGACCGGGGCCACCGATGCCCACCAGGCGGCGCACGCGGCCCAAACGCGGCTCAATGACCGGGAATAATCCACCGCGTTGAACATAATGTTCATCCGGTGTTTGTGGATCAACGCCACAATAGATCTGGTCAAACCGCCGGGCGACTTCGCGCGTCAGTTCCAAATGGGCCAATTGGTCTTCGCCCACCGGTACCAGAGCGGGGCGAAAAGCCAGAATGTCGGCAATTTGCCCAATGGGATACAGCAGGAAGCCGAAACTGTAGCTGTCACCCAGATTTTTATCACGGATTTCATCTTTGATGGTGGGGTTGCGCATCAGGCGGGAAAAAGGAACCAGCATGGCGAAGAAAAAAGTCAGTTCCGCTATCGCCGGAATTTCCGATTGCACAAAGATGGTACTTTTTTTGGGATCAATGCCCGCAGCCAGATAATCGGCGGCAATGTCCAACACGCTCTGCCGGATATCCGTCGGCTGTTCCGCCCGGGTGGTAAACGCGTGGGCGTTGGCAATAATGAAGTAGCAATCGAATTGATCCTGGAGCTGCACCCGGTTTTCCAGGGAGCCGACAAAATGGCCCAGGTGCAGGCGGCCCGTGGGGGTATCACCGGTGAGAATCCGCGGCTTGGCGGTGCTGTCTGTGGCTTTAGATTTTTCCATGAAGGCTCCAATTACTACGCGGAAGCATTATGCCCGACCCCGGATGTTTGTAAACCCCGATCCAAAGCCATCTTCGACGCAGCACCTTCCAGAACATTGCTAAAAGACAATCCTCCCAGCCTCCGGTAGAATCTTGGCTGTGAACACCGGATCAGAAATACACATCAGCATCATTATTCCCACGCACAACCGTGCCGAACTGCTGGGCCAAACGCTGGAGAGTATTTCAAAGTTGGAAATTCCGTCTGGTAAAACGGTGGAATTGCTGATTATCGCCAATGCCTGCACGGATCAAAGCGTAGCGGTTTGCCAAGCCGCCGAAAAAAATATGCCGTTCGACTTGCGCTGCGTGGCAGAACCGCAGGCGGGGGCCAGCCACGCGCGCAACCGTGCCCTGGCTGAAGCCCGGGGGGAAATTCTGGCATTTTTGGATGATGATGTATGGGTAGAACAGCAGTGGCTCATGGGGTTGATGGAAGTTTTTGACACGAAGGCGGCGGATGTTGTGGCGGGCAAAGTGACGCTTTGGTGGCAGGCTGTGGAAAAGCCGCCGTGGCTGAGCCATCGTTCCGAACACCTGCTTAGTTCGGTGGATTATGGGCAGGAGGTGCGGGAATTATTCACCGGCGGAGAGGCCATTTCCGCCAACCTGGCCATCCGTCGATGCGTGTTGCAAGATGTAAGTTCATTCCGCACGGATCTGGATCGGCAGGGCCGCACGGTGTTGGCCGGTGGCGATACGTACTTTATTACGCAGGCTCTGAACACCGGCCATCGCATGTTTTATGCTCCGCGTGCGGCCATCCGTCATTGGGTAACGCCGGAACGCGTGACATTGCCCTATTTGAGCCGCGCCGCCTACGCCAACGGCTTAGCCCGCATTCAAATGACCGATCACCTGTCCGCCACTAAAGTGCTTCACTTGATGGCAGAAAATTCTCTAAAATACGCCTTTTACGGTGTCGTAGAACTGTTCTGTGCCGCCGTGGGAAATCGGCGCGGCCGGATCAACCACCGCATCCGCCGCATGACCTCCCTGGGTATACTGATCGCCATGCGCAAGGCGCGATGAGATGGTACACGAGCGTAGCCTTTGCGCAGCGCCTAAAATAATTCGGAATCGTCTTTATGGAGACACCTTATGGAAATCAAACGCAGCGGCTCGCAACCTTCCGGAAAAGGCCCGGCTGATTGGTTTACCGGCACCGTCCGTATCGACCCGCTTCTGGCACCGCCGGAACCCGCACGCGTTGCCGGTGCCAGCGTCACCTTTGAACCCGGTGCACGCACAGCTTGGCATACGCACCCGCTGGGCCAAACGCTGATTGTCACCTCCGGCTGTGGCTGGGCACAGTGCTGGGGAGAGCCGCGACAGGAAATCCGGCCGGGGGATGTAATCTCGATTGCCCCGGGCGAAAAGCACTGGCATGGCGCCACTGCCACCACCGCCATGACGCATATTGCTATTCAGGAGAAGCTTAATGGCAGTCCAGTAGATTGGTTGGAAAAAGTCAGCGATCAGCAATATGGTTCTTGATGAGGAATTTTTTATGCAAACGCGCAAATTGGGTAGTAGTGGATTGGAAGTCTCCGCTTTGGGGCTTGGCTGCATGGGCATGAGCTTTGGTCTCGGCCCGGCGGCCGACAAACAGGAAATGATCGCACTGATTCAATCCGCGGTGAATCAGGGGATTACATTTTTTGATACCGCTGAGGTATACGGTCCGTTCACCAACGAAGAACTCGTAGGCGAAGCCCTGGCACCATTCCGCAAGCAAGTGGTCATTGCCACGAAGTTTGGATTCGATTTAAGCGGGTCTGACCATCGTCCGGGAGCCGCGGGCTTGAACAGCCGCCCCGCGCACATCAAGCAGGCGGTGGAAGGCTCGCTCAAACGGTTGAAGACCGAGACGATAGATTTGCTCTACCAACATCGCGTTGATCCCAACGTACCCATCGAAGAGGTGGCGGGGGCCGTAAAGGAATTGATTCAAGCCGGCAAGGTGAAGTATTTCGGCCTGTCCGAAGCCGGAGCGCAAACCATTCGCCGGGCGCACAGCGTCCAACCGGTTACCGCCCTGCAAAGCGAATATTCCCTGTGGTGGCGGGAACCGGAATCGCAAGTGTTGCCCACGCTGGAAGAATTGGGGATCGGCCTGGTACCATTTAGTCCCTTGGGCAAAGGCTTCCTCACGGGTGCCATTAACGCGGACACGAAGTTCAGCGGTGATGATTTTCGCCTGAAGGTGCCGCGATTCAGCGAAGAAAACCGAAAGGCCAATCAGATGCTGGTCGATGTCATTGGAAAATTTGCAGCACAGAAAAAAGCGACCCCCGCCCAAATTGCCCTGGCGTGGCTGCTGGCCCAAAAACCGTGGATTGTTCCCATTCCCGGTACGACCAAGCCGCATCGCCTGAAAGAAAATATCGGAGCCGTGTCAGTCCAGCTTTCACCGGCGGAAATAAGCGACCTGGAAACGGCGGCGTCAAAAATCCCGGTTCAAGGCGCACGCTATCCGGAAAATCTGCAGAAAATGGTTGGCCGTTGATGCGCTCGAGCGTCCGCAAGTGACCCGCAGGTCTGAGAAATCAACGCTGCTATGAAGCATCGGCGGCCACTTAATAATCGCTTGGACCCACGAAGGAATTGTCTATTATCGTGATCAATACAAGGAGATCCTCAGATGACCAAGCCATACATCGTCGCTCATCGATGAAATCAGCCATGTTGTTGTCCCGATTGCGGACGGTTCGATTGGAACACCCATCGTTTTTGACGGGCCCAAGGGGCATACGTCGCGCCAGGCGAAAGCGCTTCATCTCAGGTCAATCAAACGGCTTCCCGGCGGTATTATCTGGACGCAATACCGCGTAAAGAAATAGCCGATATATGCCTATGGAAAACCCGATCGCTGACCGCTTTCCGGCACCCGGCGCTTGCCACCAAATAGCATACGCGAGATCAATTTTTGGCGATGAGTTGCCGGGCGGTGTCCAAAGTGCGCTCGGCGATCTGCAGGCAGCGGCGACAAATCGCTGTACCGGGCGTGGCCAGGGGTAAGGCTGATTCGGGCGGATACTTGGAACTGGTGAATATGGAATCCATTAAATCGGTATCGTCATCGCTTAGGCCCACGTCAATTTGTGCAGCAAGGTTGTCCCGCACCAGTTCGCCGATGCGGTGTGTGCGCACCAAAGACATTCCCCGCAAGGCACGGATTGCCTTCAGCGCCTTCTCTGTGGCCTGCTGAGCGTTTTGCAGACTTGGGTTATGCAGGCCTGCTTCTAGCGCCATGCGCGCCATCTGCAGGTTTTCCTCTGTATAGCTCATCCACAATCGGGCGTCATGGCTGTCGCTCATACACGACCCGGCCTTTCTGAATCTCTTGAAGGAACTGCCCGCCCGCGACACCAAAGCGAACCGGGATAACGTCCAGAGGGATCCGTCGGGCAATTGAGCGAGTCAGCCGCCGGTACTTCATAGCCAGTGGCAGGTACGTCTCACTACTATCTTGGAAGATGGCCACATCCAAATCGGCGGGATCATCATGTGTCAGAAATGAGCCGAACACTACCACCTTCCGCACTTCCTTCTCGCGGCGCAGGCAGTGCGCCAATTCCACCTCAATACCCTCTTTTTCCACCGGGCTTAACCGCATGATCCGTGCTCCGATAAATCGATGTAATTATATCAAGGCCGCCGGTATTTCGCATCAGCCCGAGCGAGAAATGCAATCGTAGAACTAAAATGCCCGGGCCGAAACAAAGGCGTCAGGTACCATTTTTCGCCCGAGGTTGGCAATTGTTTGCTATCGGCCGTGGAAAAAAAGGTACCTGGAACCTTTTCCGGGGGTGACACTTCTATTTCGGCTAAGGGGTGACAATTCTACGTCGGTATAGTGTGTTTCAGGCTGAATTAAATTAATGGCACATTGACACCGCTCGCCATGACGGGTGAAAATATAATGATACACGCATGGGGTTGCTTTGCTGAAAAAATGCGAGTGGCTCTCAGTTGGAGTGTACGGGATGTTCTCCTACGTTAACCGCAAAAATATAACCTACTATCTGCACATGCGGCGAACCGCTGCCGGTAAGACGGTGTATGTCATGACCCGAAGCAGTACGGATGCCTTGGAGACTGTGCCGCCGGGAATGGAGATTGTTGAAAAATTTACTGTTGAGCGGATGGGCTACTCCGGTATGGGCGGATGGCGATTTGTGGCGCTGGTTTCGCTGCAGGAAGCGCTCAGGGCCTACTTGCCAAGGCTCGGTAGGCCGAGCTTTTTCGAGATGTAGCCGAAAGGTTTGCTGAAGTAAAATCAGGAGCTTGACATGCCAATAATGGACTCGGCTGTGATAATAACTGCCCTGCTCATGGTTGCCGTTGGGGCTATCCGCCTGCTGACGGATTCCAGCATTGAACGGTAGGACCTCTTATGCATAGCCCGCCCAAAGAAATGGTTCATTGCAATTTATGCGGTGCGGTTATCCCCGACGGGCTTGGGAATTGCGACGCCATATTTCATACTGTGCTGGAACGGGAATACCGCGATCCAGCGTTTGGCGAAGCACATCTTTTTTCTGTTGACGCCTACGCACTTCAGCACTCAGAAAAACACAGCCCCCGATCCAATGCTTTCCACCTGATGCGCCTTTGTTGGCTTGTGGAGCACGGCGGAAGCGCGAGCATCCGTCAGGCGCAAAGGCAGGGCCACGTCCGGGATGATAGCCGCGGGGAGTCGTACCGTCGCTTTC
>JAKAZF010000185.1 GCA_021826605.1 Planctomycetota bacterium
AGGTTAATCGCGCAGGCGATAGGCGTTGACAACGGTCCTGGATCGTCCGCGATAGCTTGTTGCAGCGGCCCCGCTTGCCGGGCGTGTACGGTGTGCCACGCGTGCCAAAAGCCGGGATCGCCGCACCGGCTTGCGGCTGCAGCGTTCAATAACCTCATCCACGGTCAGCCATTGAATATTTTTGCTTTCCACCTGGCGCATGGCCATCTCGGCTTCATACGGATCGCGTTGGCCCATGCAGTCTTTAACAATTGCGACCTGCTTGCGGCGCTGCAAAAGTCCCATCACGGCCATACGCACGGATGATTCCAGCGGTCCGCCAATAATCAGCCAGGTATTGGTCTCGGTTTCTGATAACAGGCGGTCAAGCCGGGGAGAATCAAAGGGATTCGGGTCCGGCAGATCAAAGATATATTGCCGGGCATCGTGAAAAGTCTGCACGGGCAGATCCGTGCCGCAATCAACGGGCATTTCGGTGCGCTGCGGAAGCAAAGTAAAAGAAAGTTTGTTATAACCGGGGTTTCCGGGCGTGCATACACAGTGAGGTGCCGAGCGGTCCGGCATAATGGTATGGTGCAGCCGGGTGCTGACTACCGCACAGCGAATCGATCTCAGAAACCCGAATAACCGCTTGATGTTAGATGCAATGGCATCTGAATCGTGCAGGCGGTATAGCCCAGTGGGGCTTAACAGGTCCACCTGCGTGTTTAAATCCAAAATTGCCGGGCCATGCGGGCCATTCATAAAACCTCCTTGCCCGTTGTTACGGGACATCGGCGCGTCTCTATTGAACTATACGCACGTTAACGCGCCTCGGTGTAAAAAAAACCAAACCTTTTTCCACATCGGCATAACACAGAGCAAAATAGATGCCAAAAACTCATTTTTTTTCTGGTATTATTGACCTTCCCATAAAAACCCCCAAGCCGGCATACCAGCGGATCAGGCACATCATATTGTGAACTGGCGGTGATAATGTTATGTTTTGAGACGGTAAGAAACGGGTGAAGATGGCGTATCCCTGGCGAAAAGCCGCTGATTGCCAACCTGAGATCGTCTTATAAGGTATTGTATGCTCATTATTTACGCACTAAAATAGTGCACGGAAATGGGGCACAAGCCCAGGAGAAAAGCAGATTTGTGATTGCGAATTAATTTGCTTTTTTCCAGAAGCTTGTGATAAATATTGGACGCAAAGCCCTCGGCGAGCCGAAGTTGCACCAATGGGATTGCGATGCGGATTGGAAATAATCCGTACTATGTGCCTGTAAAAAGTCAGGGGATCGACAAAAGCTCGATCGGCAAAGTAACTCTTAAGGATTGGAAACGACGAGTGGCAAAAGTGATAAAAAAAAGCGGCATGGCGCTGGTGATTGTGGAATCTCCGGCCAAGGCCAAAACGATCAACAAATACCTCGGTGCCTCCTACACGGTCAAAGCCTCCATGGGGCATGTCCGTGATTTGCCGGAAAAGGGCATCGGCGTGGATATAGAAAACCAATTTGAACCGACATACGAAGTGCTTTCCAGCCGTAAAAAACTTGTCAGTGAATTGAAATCCATCGTGCGATCGGTGGATGAAGTCTATCTGGCAACCGACTTGGACCGTGAAGGAGAAGCCATCGCGTGGCATTTAAGCCAGGCGCTGAATCTTGATCAACGTGCTGTGAAGCGTGTGGTGTTCAACGAAATTACAAAAGCTGCCATTCTCAAGGCGTTTGAAAATCCGCGCCTGATTAACTTGGACAAGGTAAATGCCCAGCAGGCCCGGCGCATTCTGGATCGGCTGGTGGGCTATAAAGTTTCGCCGCTGCTTTGGAAAAAAGTGGCACGCGGATTATCCGCCGGGCGCGTGCAAAGCGTATCAGTCAAACTCATTGTGGATCGGGAGCGGGAAATCAATGCCTTTCTTCCGGATGAATATTGGAAACTTCAGGCGGTTTTTACCACCGAATTAAAAGCCGCCGAGGCTCTGGCCCGGCAATGGAAAGAATTTTTATCTGTACCGGATGAAGAAGATGCCGATGACGGTACGGATTCAGCCCCGGCCGGCGGGCCATCCGGGGCGGAAAAGCGCCAATGGCTTACGGAAAACCAGGCCTTCAAAGCCCAACTGGTGGAATTTGACGGCAAAAAATTTGATCCTAAGAATGTCGCTGATGCCCAGCGCGCCGCGACTGCGGTCGGCTTGCGGCAAGTGGAAATTGCCGCCGTTGATAATGACGGCACCAACGGTCCGCGCGGCATTCCCAACAAGGGGCCAGCCCAAAAGCTTACGACGGTTTCCGGCGCGGTTCCATCACCGGGACCCGGAGCGCCGGAATTTCGCGTGCGTTCATTGATTACCAAGCCCTCCACATCTCGTCCGCCCGGACCGTTCAGCACCAGCACGCTGCAACAGGCGGCCAGTAACCAAATGGGTTTTGGTGCCCAGCGCACTATGCGCATTGCCCAGCAGTTGTATGAAGGCGTGGAACTGCCGGGCCAGGGGGCGGTAGGTTTAATTACCTACATGCGTACGGATTCACAGAACATCAGCGCCGATGCGTTGAAAATGGCCCGCGGTTATATCGAAAGTGCTTTTGGGCCGCAATATCTGCCCGAAAAGCCTAACTTTTATTCGTCACGTGCTGGCGCTCAGGAAGCCCATGAAGCCATCCGCCCCACGGACGCCAGCCTCACCGCAGCTGATGTGCGCATGGCCCTTAATGATGAGCAATTTCGCTTATATGATCTGATCTGGAAACGCTTTATCGCCTGTCAGATGATGCCCGCCCAATGGCTGGTCACCGAGGCGATGATCGAATGCCGACCTCCCGGAAATGCTTCCGTTGACCCCGCCGGCCTGCCGTTATTTAAGGCCACCGGTCGATCCCTTAAATTTGACGGCTTTACCCGCGTGGCGGGGGTTTGGTCGCGGAATGATGATCAGGTATTGCCGGCATTGGCCCAGCAGCAGCGTGTGGCACCGTTGGATCTTACTCCCACGCAGCATTTTACCAGTCCGCCGCCGCGGTTTACCGAAGCAAGTTTGGTAAAAGCTTTGGAAACCGAAGGCATCGGCCGCCCCAGCACCTACGCGTCGATTATTCAAACCATTCAAGATCGGAATTACGTGTTGCTGCGCGATCGGCGGTTCTTCGCATCTGATCTGGGAATTAAAGTTACCGAAAAACTCATTGAAGGATTTCCTGATTTAATGGAATTGGGGTTCACCCGGCGCATTGAAGAGGAACTTGACGGCGTTGAGGAGGCAAATAAAAACTGGGTAGAAGTCATTCGTGAATTTTATGAGCCGCTGGCCAGAGATTTAGCCACCGCAGAAACCCGTATGACCCACGCCCGCGCGGAGGCCACGCCATCGGAATACAAATGTCAGAAGTGCGGTGCCATGATGGCGTACCGGCTTTCCAAACGCGGTAAAATGTTCCTTTCCTGCTCACGCTATCCGGAATGCGACGGGGCCATGAACGTGGATCGGGAAGGCAAACCAGTTCAACTGGAAGTCACCGATTTCAAGTGCCCCAATTGCGCCAAGCCCATGATCAAGCGCATCGGCCGCTTCGGGCCGTTCCTGGGTTGCTCCGGTTACCCCGAGTGCAAAACATTACAGCAGGTGGATCGCAAAACCGGTCTGCCTTTACCGCCTAAACCGCCGCCCAAGCCCACGGGTCTCAAGTGCCCCAAGTGCAATAAAAAGGAACTGCTGGTGCGGTCCGGCAAACGCGGTGATTTTATAAGCTGCTCCGGTTATCCCAAATGTCGCATGACGCTGCCCGCGGAACGCCTGGAAGAATTCCTGAAACTCAACACCGAAGGCCAATGGCCACCGGCGGATATCCTTGTGAAAGCCGGTGGAAAAGCTGGTGCAGCCAAGCCATCCGCAAGCGCGGAAGCAGAAACAGCGGAAGCCAAACCCGGGAAAACAAAATCGCCGCGCGCCAAGCGCCCCAAAGCAGCCGCCGTGGAGTAAATGGCGGTGTATCGGACATGCCATGTGTTCTGGTAAGGCGTTTAGCTCGATGCGGCAGCGTCGAGTTGGAATCGGGATGATACCCCATCCCGCACTGCAGTTGCCCTTAGTGAGATTCCGGAATTTAATCGGTGTTAATCCAAAAGGATTGTATTCACGGTGTCCCAAACGCAAACAGGGCGATGTTCCACCGATGTAAAACACCACCCTGCGGTTTGCACTTTGAAGATGGCAGCAATATCAGGGTGCTAGTGCGCTGTTCTGCGGCGGAGAAACATCGCACCAATTGCACCAAGGCTTAAAAGCGCCAACGCGGCGGGGTCTGGTACGCTACTGATTGGCACGGCTGGGGCTAAGGCCACACCCCGAAATACGTCGCCCACTGAACTGGTTGCCAATGTTGAGAATGTGTCATATTGGCTGCTGGTGGAAAGCGACATGGCACTCAACGGATCAGTCAATGACACAAGGCTCGTGGGGTCCGGTTCACCGCCGGAAACGATACTGGTGTTACCGGTAATGGCGTAAATGGTAACGGTGCCATCGGAATTGACCACGCCGGTCATATTGCGCAGGCCCGTTACAGCGGAATAGACCGTTTCAGTTTTCCCTGCAGCGTCAGTATAGGTGTAGCCGGAAATCGGTTTTAGCGTGTTAAGGTCCAACCCGTTGCTCATCACATAATCCAGCATCCACTGCTGGGTAGCGGATTTGAAAGACCACTTCTGCAATCCCGCCTCGGTGGAATTGGTGATTGTGCCGGGGCCGTTGGTGGTTGGAGCGGTAGGCGCGCCTTCGTCAGCGACATACAGAGTGTTGGCATTGGCGAAGAAAAATCCAAAGGGATGAAAATTGCTGGTCTTGGCGGTAAAGGTCAGTCCGGGCAACGCGGTAATGGTGTTGCCGGAAGTTGTGGGCAGCGTGCCGGTGTTTCCGACCTGAAATATGCCATCGAGTCCCTTACCGCCGCTGCCTTTGGCGACGTACAAAGTGTTGTTGAAAATCTGTTCGGAACGGAAATTATCATACTTATCCGGGGTCGGATTGTAGGTGCCCAAAAGGGTGGAAGTCGTGGCCCCAAGTGTGGAGTAGCGGGCACCGAGACTCTCAACGGTGTTGGTGTATCCGCCATCGGCGTTGCCAACTGTGTAAAACTGCTGCCCATTAACGCTGATCGCGGCGCGGGCGTTATCGCCGCTGTATGCGTCCGTAAGCGTCGCACCGGTAGTATAGGATCCATTGGATCCGACTTCTTCAACCACGCGGTTGTATAGTACGTTGGTGGTGGCGTTGGACGGAAATGGGCTGGGAACCGCCCCCGTAGTATACGAATTCGAAACGCCGATTGCCCCGGCGGGAGCCTGATAGCCAATGATAGTCATATACTGTCCATTGGTGGAGGTCATCAGGGCACCTTCGGATTTTGAACTGAAGCTGCCCGTGAGGCCCACGCCGGTATCCGCGGCGGAGGGGGCGGGAAGATTCATGGTATTCTGCAATGCCCCGACCGCCGCATTGGATTCAACATTCGCCACGCTGTATTCCGCGAGCGTTTCGGTTCCCTGCACGCCGGGAACAGTCGGATCATTAAAGAGATCGGCAAATGTATTGCCCGAAGTGCCGGCTGCCAGATCGCCATTGACGATTCCCTGCACCACCGAATTGGTGGGATCCGCTCCGACATAATTGATCTGACTGACAACAACTTCACCGGCGGTAAACGCCTGCCCGAAACTGCGTTGGGAAACCAACCCCGTACTAAGCGCTGCAACGGCAGCTAAAGCAATTAGCCTTCCCGGCGTTCGGCACGGCGAAACGGTGGCGTAAAATGGAAGCTTCATGGTTTTCTCCTGAAAAAAACAACTGACATTTATTCGCACAACAGTGCGAAACATCTGTGAGGGAGGTTATCGGCCCACGATTTACTTTGATTGAAGACTGTAATAATTTTCCGGTAACCCGCCTTCCACTTCAGCCCAAAAAAAAGGTACCAGGTACCTTTTCCGGTAATTTTCCATTGGGCAAACAAAGGTGTCAGGTACCTTTGTTTTCGGCTACCGCGATTGGCGGTAATTTTCCATTGCGGAGCACTGGCGGTAAAATCGCGGCACTTCTGGTTCGCTTCTGATGTGTGTGTCAGACGAATATTGGAAGTAAGGCGTGCGGAGAACGGCGTTCATGCGATATTTAATTACCGGTGGAGCAGGATTTTTGGGACAGTGCATTACCCGCAAACTGACCGCCGGCGGTA
>JAKAZF010000186.1 GCA_021826605.1 Planctomycetota bacterium
ACTACAAATTTGACTTTACGTGCGAACATCGCGTGTGTCAATAGCGAATCAGCGAAACTGTGGGGTGTGGGGTGTGGCCTCCGGGAAGCCGTGGTATTTGGTGGACCAGAGACATCTGCGTATTGACCGCGGGCGAGGACGCCTGCAGCCCCAAATCCCACAGAAAAATATCGGGATTGGGTATCAGGGGTGGAACAGCGGCCACAATTTATGACCACACCCAAGCTTTGACGGTAAGACCCAGCATTGTGGCACCGGGCAGGTCGGGCCAGGGAGAATCAGAACGTGGGACGTTACATGAGGCCCAGGTGATAAGTGTTGACGGGAATTTCCGGATCAAAAATAGTGCGGAGCTTCTCGATGATTTCCGCCTCGAGCACCTTATCATGCAGGCCGGAAAATTCAGGCGACGACAGGCTCCTGGTCCCATCCGCAGCCGTTTCGCCGCTTGCGGCCAGCGGTGCGCCACCGGAGGAATTTTCGGTCGCGGGCCTCACGGGCAAGCGTGTGGCATGCGGATTTTTGAAGGTAAAGCCGCGCCCACCGGCTTCATCCTTAAAGTCAATTTCCGTACCATCCAGACTCGGAAAGCTGGTCGGATCACACACCACCTTAAGGTCCTGCGAAACGCCGGTCACATCGTCATCGGCTGAAACCTCCGTGAGATCCAGAATATAGTTAAAGCCGTTTATGTTACGTCCCTTGATGCCCACACGCAGCACCACATGGTCAGACATGGCCTGATCTTTGATGATAGTTTTAATTTCCTGCGCAGCCCGCGGGGTTAATGTCACGGCCATGGGTTATTCCAACTCCTGAAAATAAGCCTATTCTGTTTTCACCGGTTCCGCACTGCCTTGTAATGCCGCCTGCAGGGTATGCCAGGCCAGGGTGGCACATTTCACACGTACCGGAAATTCCCGCACCCCGCCAAATACCGCCAGTTTACCCAGCAATTCTTCATCTCTATCCGCATGGTTCCCGGTGGTGAGCAGATCATGAAAGCTGTTAAAAAGGGCCCGGGCTTCGGAGAGCGATTTACCCTTGAGGGCCTCGGTCATCATCGAGGCTGATGCCGTGGAAATGGCACAGCCGGAACCGGTAAAGCTCAGATCCTGGATCACGCCATTCTCCACCTTGACGAACACCCGGAGTCGATCACCGCACAAAGGATTGTGCCCGTCGGCGGCCCGGACGGAATCCGGCATGGTGTGGAAATTCCGCGGCTTCTTGGCGTGATCGAGAAGTACTTCCTGATAAAGTTCGCGTAAATCCGACATTAACCGAATACCTCCCGCACTTTTTCCAGGCCGAGCACCAACTGATCCACATCTTCACGCGTGTTATAAAATGCCAGCGAGGCCCGGGCAGTGGCCGGAATTCCGTAGCGGTCCATCACCGGCTGGCAACAATGATGACCTGTGCGAATGGCCACACCCTGGCCATCCAGAATGGTGCCCACATCATGCGGATGGGCATAGGGAAGTACAAAGGAAATCACGGCTGCCTTTTCCGCGGCGGTACCCACGATTTTCAGACCTTGAATCTGGGTGAGTTTTTCCTGGGCATAAAGGAGAAGTTGATGCTCATAGCTGCCAATGCGATCCATGCCAATCCCGGTGATGTAATCCAAGGCGGCGGCCAACCCTATAGCGCCGGAGATATTCGGCGTTCCGGCCTCAAATTTCTGGGGAGCCGGTGCGTAGGTGGTTTTGTCAAAGGTGACGGTTTCAATCATATCACCGCCACCCTGATAAGGAGGCATAGCCTGCAGGAGGGGCTCCTTGGCGTACAGCACGCCGATGCCCGTGGGAGCGCATATCTTGTGGCCGGAAAATACGAAAAAATCGCAACCGATATCCCGCACATCAATGGGCAGGTGCGGTACCGACTGTGCTCCATCCACGAGTGCCAGCGCGCCGGCCGCATGGGCCATACGCACCATAAGCCGCACGGGATTGATGGTACCGAGGGCATTGGATACGTGGGTTACGGCCACCAGCCGGGGGCGTTGGCTCAGCAGCTTTTCGTACTCTTGGAAGCACAACTCCCCAGCGTCGTTGATCGGAATCACCCGCAGTCTGGCACCGACCCGGTCCGCCAGCATTTGCCATGGCACAATATTGGAATGGTGCTCCAGCGTGGAAAGGATAATTTCATCGCCAGCCCGCACATTCGCCCCGCCCCAACTCGCCGCGACCAAGTTGATGGCTTCGGTGGCCCCGCGCACAAAGACTATTTCCCGGGCATCTGCAGCGTTGATGAATTGCCGCACCCGGTCCCGGGCGGCTTCATACGCGGCCGTGGCCTCCATGCTTAGCGTGTAAACACCGCGGTGAATATTGGCATTCTGACTGTTGTAAAACCGCGTCATGGCGGCCATCACCGCCTGGGGCTTTTGGCTGGTGGCGGCATTATCCAGGTACGCCAGACGGTGGCCATGGGCGGTGCTTTGCAAAATCGGAAAGTCACCACGGATGTCTTCCGGTGAAAACGCCGGCAATGGAGCCACGGGTTCTTCTCTGCTCCGGGTTGATTTCACACTGGTGACTGCCATGTTAGAGTTCCTCCCGCTCCAGCCGATGCAATTCTGTTACCACACTATCTTCCAATGCGGTGCGCAACGCCGGCAGCCAAACCCGGGCCATCACATCCGCGGCAAACGCACTGGTCAACATTGCACGGGCCTGATTATAGGCCAGCCCTCTGGCCCGCAGATAAAAGAGTTGCTCTTCATCCAGCGGGCCATTGGTGGAACCATGGGTACACTTGACATCATCGGCGTATATTTCCAACTGCGGTTGGGAATTCATGCTGGCCTGGCTGGAAAGCAACACCGCCTTGCTGGTTTGTTTAGCATCGGTCTTTTGCGATCCGGGCCGAACTAGAATTTTGCCGGTAAAGGTTCCACTGGACCGGCCCGCCAGAAGGCTCTTATACAATTCGTGGCTGGCGCAATGTTCCCGCGCATGATCGAGCATGGTGTGATTGTCCACATGCTGCTGCCCCGCCGTCATGGAAAGTCCATTAAGCGTGGCCTCACCACCCGGTCCGGCCAACGTCACGGTCGCATTATTTCGCACCAGTAAACCACCGTGATTGAGCGACAGGGATTGAAACCGGACGTCCTTTTCCAGATGAGCGTAATCCGAACCAATATGCAACGCGGCGCTCCCCTCCCGCTGAATTTTCACCAATTCCACCCGGCTGCCGGCACCAACATAGGTTTCCAGAACGGAATTCGTCAAATAGGTCAGGTTGTCCGACCCGGTAAAGGTTAGCACCACGGTCGCGCTGGAATTGGCCCCGATTTTAAGAAGTATCCGTGGATGGGTGATAAACGGCTGATCCCCGGCGGAGTGCACTATCAGATTCAGCGGGCGATCGACGGCGACTCCCGGCGGAACCTCCACCAGCACCACATCGCCAAAATTAGCGGTATTCAGGGCAATCAGACCGTGATGGGTTGGGCGGGCCTGTGCACCAAGCAGCGTCTCAAAGGTTTTCAACTCCGCCGCCACGGCTTGCGACAGAAGCGTTACGCGCACCGGAGCGGATGGCCAACGAGCAGCGGTGCCATTCAACTTCCCGTTGACCAACACCAACTCATCACCATCCAGCCCGCTCAGGCGGCCATCCGATATCGGCGCAGCGGTTGTTGCAGCGGCAGCGGAAGCGGTTGAAAAAACAGTCTCGGCCAGCGGCGACAAATCCGTAAAGCGCCACTGCTCATCGGTTTTTGTGGGCAAGCCGGCACGCAACCACTGCTGCCGGGCCTCTTCCCGCCGAACTTGCAGCCAGCCCGGTCCAAGCGTGGACGGGGCGGAACCTGCGGGAAGCAGCCGCTGGAGGTAACTGGTATCGGTCATCAATTGAGTCATGGATATTGCACCATCGGGGTTAAAAGGTCACTGGAAAGGGCCGCATCAATGGGCGGCGGCCGGCTCTTCGAGCCAGCCATAGCCGCGGGCTTCCAGTTCGAGGGCGAGACTTTTATCGCCGGATTTAATGATCTGCCCATCGCGCAATACATGCACATAATCCGGAACAATATAATTCAGCAACCGCTGATAATGCGTCACCACGAGTATCCCGCGGTCCGGGCCGCGCAGCGAATTGACCCCGCCGGCAACAATGCGCAGCGCGTCAATATCCAGGCCGGAATCGGTTTCATCAAGAATGGCCAGTTTTGGATCCAGCACGGCCATCTGCAAAATTTCGTTGCGTTTCTTTTCGCCACCGGAAAAACCTTCGTTCACCGCCCGCGACAAAAAACTCGCGTCCATATCCAGTAATTTCATTTTCTGCTTGATGAGCTTAAGAAAATCCATGGCATCCAATTCCGGCAGGTCATGGTATTTGCGCACGGCGTTGAGGGCAGCTTTCAGAAAATAGCTGGTGGATACGCCGGGAATCTCCACCGGATATTGAAAGGCCAGAAACAGCCCCGCACAGGCCCGCTCTTCCGCCGATAACTCCAGCAAGTCCTGGCCATTTAATTGAACCGATCCACCGGTAACCGCATACGTATCACGACCCGCCAGCACCTGGGCCAGGGTGCTTTTACCCGAGCCATTAGGCCCCATAATGGCGTGCACCTCGCCAGGCTCAATGGTCAAATTGACACCGCGCAGGATCGGGCGTCCCGGGATGCCGGCTTGGAGATCTTTTATTTCAAGAATGGGCATGATATTCCTTTGGTTTAAGTTTCCACGGTGGCACGGTTTTGGCCGGGGTTTCTGGGCGTCAGCCGACACTGCCTTCCAGGCTTACGCCGAGGAGTTTCTGGGCTTCCACGGCAAATTCCATGGGCAGTTCCTTGAACACTTCCTTGCAAAAGCCATTGATGATCATGTTGACGGCATCTTCCAGGGAAATACCGCGCTGTTTGCAGTAAAAAAGCTGATCTTCGCCGATTTTGGAGGTGGAAGCCTCGTGTTCCGCACGGGCGGTGGTATTTTTCATTTCAATGTACGGAAACGTATGGGCTCCGCATTGATCGCCCAGCAGCAGGGAATCGCACTGGGTGTAATTGCGGGCGTTGGCCGCACCCTTGAGCACTTTCACCAGGCCGCGATACGTATTTTGACCGTGACCGGCTGATATACCCTTGGACACAATGGTGCTGCGGGTATTTTTGCCGATATGAATCATTTTGGTACCGGTATCGGCCTGCTGATAATTGTTGGCCAAAGCCACGGAATAGAACTCTCCGCAGGAGTTGTCCCCCTGTAAAATCACACTGGGATATTTCCAGGTGATAGCGGAGCCGGTTTCCACCTGGGTCCAGGAAATGCGGGAGTTTTGGCCCAGACACTTGCCGCGTTTGGTGACAAAATTATAAATTCCACCTTTTCCCTGCTTGTCACCTGGATACCAGTTCTGCACG
This sequence comes from Planctomycetota bacterium, assembly GCA_021826605.1. The sequence goes on from JAKAZF010000186.1 coordinate 5,390, forward strand.
GTGGAATATTTAATCTGGGCGTTGTCCAGGGCCACCAGTTCCACCACCGCTGCGTGCAACTGGTTTTCATCGCGCATCGGCGCGGTGCAGCCTTCCAGATAGCTCACATAGGCACCCTCTTCCGCGATGATGAGGGTGCGTTCAAACTGGCCGGTTTCCTTGGCGTTAATGCGAAAGTAGGTGGAAAGTTCCATGGGACAGCGCACGCCTTTGGGCACAAAGCAAAATGAGCCATCGCTGAACACGGCGGAGTTGAGCGTGGCATAGAAGTTATCGGAATACGGAACCACTGACCCCAGATACTTCCGCACCAGATCGGGATGGGTTTTGACGGCTTCGGAGAAGGAGCCGAAAATGACCCCCATTTCCGCGAGTTTGGCTTTGAAGGTGGTAGCCACGGAAACGCTGTCAAAAACCGCATCCACGGCCACGTTGGCCAGCAATTTCTGTTCCGCCAGCGGCACGCCGAGCTTGGCATAGGTCCGCAGCAATTCGGGATCCACCTCATCCAAACTGGCCAGCTTCTTTTTGGATTTGGGGGCGGAATAATAGATGATGTCCTGAAAGTTGATCGGCGGATACTTGATATTGGCCCATTGCGGGGGAACCATGGTCAACCAATGTCGATAGGCCTTCAGGCGAAAATCGAGCAAGAACTCCGGTTCGTCCTTGCGCCGGGAAATTTCGCGAATGATATCCTCGTTGAGACCTTTGGGCAGGGCATCGGCGTCAATATCGGTGACAAAACCCCACTCGTATTCTTTATTGGCGAGGGTCTCAATGGTTCCAGTATCTGTAGGCATGGGAT
>JAKAZF010000187.1 GCA_021826605.1 Planctomycetota bacterium
GCCACGCACCGCCAAAGCGAACACCGGATGACTAATCCGGTGGTTCGTCCAGTGCCGCGATCAACCACCGGGTTATCACCCGGTGTTCTCCAGTGCCACCATCAACCATCGCCTTGCGCCCCGCGGATGATCTTGCGGACTTCGCAAATCACCACTGTATCAACTATGATATTGCCGCGATGTCCGAAGTACGGTGTTCTGGAGTCCTCACATGCCCATCATTGATATGCCCATGGAAAAGCTGACCACTTATGGCGGCCGCAATCCACGCCCCGCTGATTTCGATGCCTATTGGCAGCACGCGCTGGCGGATATGCGAGCGGTGAAGCCCGATCTCGATTTGCGGCCGGCACAATTTCACACCCCGCATGTTGATTGTTTTGACATGTACTTCACCGGCGTGGGCGGGGCGCGCATTCATGCGAAATTCCTCCGGCCCAAACATATCCCGGCGGGAACAAAATTGCCCGCCATCTGCATGTTTCATGGTTATTCCGGCCATGCCGGTGATTGGACGGATAAACTCGCCTGGGCCGGTGCGGGATTTATTGTCGCCGCCATGGACTGCCGCGGCCAGGGGGGATTTTCCGAAGATATTACGCCTGTTCGCGGCACAACGCATCGTGGCCATATTGTCCGCGGATTGGCAGATCCCGATCCACAGAAATTGTTGTTTCGCTCAATATATCTGGATACCGCCCAACTCGCGGGAATACTGCTGGCCATGCCGGAAGTGGATGCCGGCAGAGTCTATGCCATGGGCGGGTCACAGGGCGGCGGCCTGACGCTGGCCTGTGCCGCATTGGAACCGCGCATTGCCAAAGCGGCACCGCAGTATCCTTTTCTGTGTGATTATCAGCGGGTCTGGGAAATGGACCTCGCAAAAGATGCCTATCTGGAACTCCATGCCTTTTTCCGGCAACACGATCCTCGCCATCTGCGCGAAGCCGAGATTTTTTCCCGCCTCGGTTATATCGACTGCCAGCATCTGGCACCGCGCATTAAGGCCCGAACACTCATGGCCATCGGCTTGATGGATACGGTATGTCCGCCATCAACCCAATTTGCCGCATATAACAAACTCACATGCGACAAACGCACGGCCATTTACCCCGATTTCGCGCATGAAATCCTCCCCGGCTGGTCTGATCTGGTGTTTGATTTCTTCACCAACCCATAGCAGCCGACCCCGGCAAGCGGCCGCCACGCCGGCGTTCAGCCCCGAAATGCCGACCCGATCGGCAGACCGAGCGCCGGTATGCTTCGCGCCCGCATTACGGATTCAACAGCCGTAACGCAGGCGTCCCGTCTGCCCGGCGCGCCATTGTGGATTATTGGCCATTGGCCACTGGTATTTGTAGATGCCCTCGCCCGGTTCATCGTTCGCAGAGAAGTCAAAGGCCGCTGCCTCCGCAGAATGCGGGATAATGCCGTTTTCCGCTCCAGCCGCTTATATGCTCCAATTCGGCACGAATGCAACAACGCAAGCAGTCCGATCTGCCGGTTGACGCCGTGAAATGGCACAATTATAGTGCTGATAAATCACATAAGGGAGGATATCATGACAACCCCCTCCACCGAGGTCTGTGAGAATTGCGGCCACGTTATCGGCAGGCTGGAGACGGCCATGGTGTGGGGCGAGAAGATTGTCTGCGCCAATTGCCATATTCGCCTTCGCAACGAGGTTCGCACGCAATCCAGGAAGAACTGGTGGCTTATCTCTGCTATCGCGGTGTGCGGCTTGTCGGTCGGATTGGCTGGCGGCCTATTGGTTTCACACAATCTGATGGTGAACCAGCCAACCACCAGCCGGTCGAAGCCACCACTAATTAAGCACGTGAACATCGCACCTCTTGCCGTGCGGAATCCGGCAAGAGCACCGGGTACTGTGGAGGCACCGTGGCATCAAGCAAAGAAACCACGATCAATGCGACTGGTTCCGCCAGTTGCCAAAAACGGATCACCTCTCCATGCATCCAATGGCACGAAGCCGCCGACACCACCCGTTGCAAATAATAATGGCAAGCCAACTGCAAGCGGTACCGTTGCCAATAAAGAGCTTACCGCTGCTAAAACCGTTAATCCGAGTCACCGCGGCTTCTTACATGACAACTCCGTGAGCATCACCTTGAGGCGCATCCTGAACTTCCGGGAACCTGCGCCCGTATGGGGCAGTCCATTATCTCCTTGGGGTATGCCCTTAATGTGGGGACGGGAAGGTAACGATATCGTAATTCCCACGCTCTCAGGTGAGGTGCTGAAAATAAATGCGATTTTGCGGAAGATAAGCCCGCTCGCCCATTTTGCCCATGCCCGTGTGTCGTATGTTTATTGCGGAGCGCATGGGGGTACTTATTTATGGTTGCAGTCAGTGAACTTGATGAGCCAGGATGAGGTTGTAGAAATTACTCCAAAGACACACCTCTACCGTGTCGTCGCCAAAATCAGGGCAAGCCACCCCTCCCCTTTCATTTTTTCATGCGGCGGAATGGCTGAAACCCCCCGCGGTACACTCTATGTGGCGATCAACAAGCCGCGCGGATATCCGCCTTTTCAGAGCAGCGTGGGGAGGGTTCTTGCCATACCGCGCAATGGGAATTCTGTTGTTGTTGCTCGTTTTAAAACGCACCAGATTGCCGGTCTCTACGAATCTGGCGGCGACATAATTGGCGTGACTTGCCAATCCAATTTCTTCGGTCGCTCCTTCGGGGACGCCGCCATTTTTAAGGTTGGAACGCATTTTCCGCTGCATGTGCTGGCGAGATTTAAAGCCAGCGACCAGATTCAACACGGTCATACCTTACTCAACCGGTTCCCAACTGCCGAAGCAATACCGGGATACCTTTCGCTCCCTATCCAAAAAGGCCCTGGCCAATATCTTTATGGCCTGACGAGTTTAGACAGAAATACACGCGGCTCCGCCCACTGGATATTTCGGATTTCGCGGAAGACTGGGCATGTCCGTGTGGTTATGCACTTTGATACCCGAGTAGGGCGGAACATCAGCGGATTTGCCGTCGAATCGAGCGGTGACGTGGTCGTCGCCACAAACGGTGGCCCGTTCGGATTTGGCGAGCTAAGGCGATACACGCGTGGACATAAAGCGGTGCTGCTGGTTAGATTCTCGGGCCCAACGGGAGTGTACCCGCGATATCCGCTTGAGCCGCTTTACGGCGGTGTAGCCGGATTTACCATTGCAAGCGGGCCCGGCGGACATGGAACCATATTTTTCGTATCGCACTCTGGGGCAATAACGGCAAAGTCCTTACCTGCGGGCATAATCTATCGCCCATCGGCAACTTTTCCAGGGCTTGTTGCCGGTGCTACTGGCACCTTTTACTTACTGACTGCCGAAGGTGGCAATCCCGGCGGCGATTCGTTATATGCGATTAACATGCAAGCTCCAAAGGCTGCGACTCCACTGCGGTCATCTCCAGCCCGACCAGCAGTGGCCGGACCACCGTCGGTGCTGCGGACAGTACCCGAAGGCACCGGGCACAAATTTGCAGCCAGTGCCCCTCCCGTATTTGGAATCCACCTCAAGAATGTTGGAAGCTTAAGCACCGGCGGTTACGCTTGTGATCTCTCCAGACCAGCGGAGTATTCGGGAGGACACATTTACTACGAAGCGGGGAATCTGGGTGCCGCAAACGCCCCGGATTCAGTACTGGTTAAACGAAATATCCGCACTGGCGGTACCCACGCGTTGCTCGCCTTGGGACCGGGACACACCTTGGGGTCGCACTTTTTAGCTACAACGAGGTATGTTTATGCCTTCGACAGCCATTTTGTTCGTGACCACCTCGGCTTTGGCCGACCAGAGCCGGAGGGTCCCCTCGTCACATCTCTGCTTCGGGTCAACATCGCTACGGGATATTACAATCAAATCGTAATCACCCGGAGCCCCCTCGCCTCGCCATCCTGCCGCATTATCCAGAATCGAAGCGACAAGTCCTTATATGTTACGAACAGGCGGCCAGTGTCGGTGGGGCCGCTCAACCGTATGATGTATCAATGGAAGATAGTTGCCATTCCCCACAGCGGAGTACCGTACGTTTTGTGGCGTCCGCCGGAATTATCCAAGATAGGCGCATCGGTGCGCCTCCACAACTTTGGAAAAAATGAGGTAGTGACAACATCCTCAGGCGGCAATTTCAACGACGGATATATATTTGTTATCGGGAGACGCCGCCCCGCAGTGGTATTAAGGTCATTTCGCATCCATGGATGGACCAGCAAGAGCTACCCGAATCCTGGAGTACTTCCGGCGTGGGTCCCATTGCCCGGACTGCTCTCGCCACAAGGGCTTGTGATCAGACAGTCCTCCCACGGTACAGCCGACCGGGCGTATGGCCTGACGCAGCTTTGGTCAAAGAAAAGAGGGTTGCTCTCATGGGCTTTTGAATTTTCGTCGGCAGACCGAAAATTCAAAGTTGTCGCTCGTTTCGGGGGCAGATATGGTCCGATTCCCACCGCTTTCGCCGTAGAACCAAACGGGGCGGTGGTATTCACGAATCGCGGCGGCCGGTACGGGTTTGGGCAACTGCTTGCCGTTGGACCGCATGGAAATCGCAGGGTATTGTTTCATTTTTCTCCGAGCTACGGGGTGTTTCCCAGGAATCAGCTCATTACGTTGCGAGACGGTATCTTTGGGTGGACGACGGGCGGGCGAGCAACCTGCTTCCTTGTGCCATATAACGGAAGCCCGGTGAGAATCGCGGCATTGCCGCCCGCGTTTTCGGCATTGAGCTGGCACCCGTTCATAAAATCCGGCGGGGACACCCTTTGGGGGATTTCGCAGTGGAGCGGTGCCCGCCAGGTGGACGATATTACCCAAATTGATATCCAGCCGTCAGCGCCGCTTCCGAAGGCTCTTGCCCATACACCGCCTGTCCTCCCGATCCGAAATTCCGAAATTCAGGTGGCCCCGACAGGGTCTGCCGGAGTTAAACCAGCCAAGCCCGCCCTCAATTGGAAGCTACACGTGGTTGCAAAATTCGCATTCACCACGGAGCTTCACGGAATGGTAGCCTTTTGCCACGGAGGGCGCAATTCCATCCTGGCAGCGACCAATTACGGTGGCCAATATGGAAACGGAACGATTTTTCGCATCAACATTTCCACTGGTGTAAAGCAGGCGCTGACACAATTAAAGAATCCACTGAATCTGACAACGATTATTCCGGCCGACACGGGGGCTTTCGCGTACAGCAACATTGGAAAGGTGGTCTGCTATATTAACCGCGCAGGTGCGTTAAAGGTGTTCCGCAACGCGCCGCCATGCAATGGGATAAGCACTTCGGCGGGAACCCTGTATGGCGAATCGCCGGGGCAGATTTTTGGACTTCCGTTTGCCAAATCAGCCACAATGGTTCTACATCCGAATTTTGTAACACTGTGGTCGGCATCCACGGGGCGGTGGCTCGCCCCAAATTCAATTGATGCTAAAAAGGGCAATTTGTTTGGCTTGGGGACGCAGGGGAACGAGCCGATGGTATTTATGCTTAGTGCTTCCGGGAAATTTCGTCATTGGCCATACGCCCTGGGGAATTTGGTAGCCAGCCAAAATTGCGCCTATGGAGCCGGCTTGCCAGACCATTGGGGTGGGGATTTCCCCATGCCAAATGCGTTGCATCCTTGGACCGGTGATAACTTCAATGTCTATGAGTTCTCCAAAACCCTTGCGGGGCTGTGTGTTGCAGTAATCCCACGTTCCGCGGATTGCCAGACCCGTCCCAAGATTCTCATGGATGCAAACGGCAATTTCTATGGCAGCAGCTTCGGCGAAACCTTTCGCAATGGTAAGCTGGTTGGCGGAGGAACGATCTTCCACATCAGCCGGGCCACGGGGAGCTGTGAAGTCTTGGCGCATTTCTTTGGTGCAATGCGTGAATGGGGTAACGACAGCGGCATCTTGGCTATAAGCGGGAACAAGATAATCGGGACGAGCTATCTACGTAACACCGGGCATATCGGCGGCCGGCCCACAGGCAGGACTCTATGGGTACTAACCCGGAGCTTTGGCCACTAAACAGATTTTGGGACTAAAACACATCATTGCTATCGCGTCCATTCGGATTGAGGGCTTCTATGGCCGCCCTTTGTTCGTGCGTCAAGATCGCTTCTTGGCTGTGCTTTGGATGGCACCTCCCGCGTCCGG
>JAKAZF010000188.1 GCA_021826605.1 Planctomycetota bacterium
TCCAGTGCGAGAAGTTGGTGCCGCCAATCGTCATATAAACGTTATAACCGGCACCGCCATTGGCAATTACATCCCAAGGTGCCCGCATCATGACCAATCGCTGATGCGATCCAATCGGCCATTCACCATATTGCGTGAACCAGCCGGACCACATTTCCGTGGTGAACCAAGGGGCCTGAGATCCGGCATGATTAAATGGACGCGTGCCGGCCGGGTCGGGACCATGGTGCTGACCACTGAAGAACAGCGGCACGTTGACACCAAATTTCATACATTCATGATATAAATATTTATAATAATTGTTGGGGAGTACCGCGCCCCAACCCTGCGGGTCTTCATTTTCAAGTTGCATCATGATGACCGGCCCCCCGTGTGTCACCTGCAGGGGAATTAATTGGGGCAGCAATTTATGGTAGTACTGCCGCAATGCCGCGATATACGGCGCATCACCATGCCGAACCGAAAGACCGGGTATAAAGCGCAGCCAGACAGGATAACCGCCGGAATCCCATTCAGCACAATCCCACGGTCCAACACGCAAGATGACATAAAAGCCCATTTTTTGCGCCAACTTTACAAATGCCGCAATATTGTGGCGGCCGTGGAAGTTGAATTGCCCTTCGTGCGGTTCCTGATAGTTCCAGAAAATGTAGGTGGAAAGGCAGTTATAGCCAGCTCGCTTCATTTTCTCCATGCGATCGGCCCACATCGCGCGCGGAACCCGCGGATAGTGAAGCGATCCCGATACGACAAACACCCGCTTGCCATTGATAACAAAACCTTTGCCATCAATGCGTATTTTTGACGCCACCGACTTGGGCGGCACAAACATGGTGGCACCGGCCGATGGCACAAAGGCGAAGCTGGCCAACCATGCGAATATCCCAACCACCAACCATTGACGCAGCGGCGCAAATGCCGGGGATTTTGGCGTTGTCAGAGTCCGAACAGGCGGTGTCGCATATGTTGCCGTTTTCAATTTAGAGAACCAAACCTTTCTGTTTATTCCTCGGCATCGTCTGGCCATTATTCGTTGCCAAGAAGCAGCTTACCAAACGGAGTCTATAACAAAAACGCCGGGATGGCGATTGTATTTCTGCAACCCAGTCCATCTTATAACAGCCAAAACAGTCAATTGGCGCGGATGTTTCAAAAAATTTGGGGCAATGGGTATGAATTGGCGTTGGCTTGTGACTGCTGTATCGCTTTTGCAGCACAATTCGTTAGAATCGTGGTAAGGCAGGCACCGAATTGAAGGATACGAGCACCATATCTGATTCAAACAATTTTTCCGCGGTGGCACTCCGTCTTTATTCTTATATCAGCCGTCGGCAAACCGACCACGCCACCCTTTTACTGCGTCGCCAAATGGCCAAGCTGACCACGGAGCAAGTACACCTGAATATCATACTTCCGGCGGTAGGGTTGGCTGGTACAAAAGCGGCATTACATGAGATTACGAATGACGACGCCCATGCCATTTTTGAGGATTTCAATAACCTGCTGGATATTTGCCGATCGAGCATGCAGCGTCAACCACCCCTCGGTTTGGACATGCACGCGGTCAGCCTGCCCGGCGAACTGCATGGGGCCGGCCTTCGGGTGATATGTGATTGGCTTTGGCGCGATGGCTGGGAAACGCATCTTAATGTTTGCACCACCGGCGAGAGTGGGTTGGCTGAACAATTACTGAAAAAGCCGCCCCAGATGCTGGCCATTTCGTGTTCCACCCCCCGGCAGGCTACCACCGCCCGAAGGTTGATCCGCCTGCTGCGGCGCGGGGGTTTTGCGGGTTCAATCTGGATCGGCGGCATGGCCATCAACGCCTTTCCCGCGCTGTTTGAGCGAAGCGGGGCCGATCATACAGCGCCGGATATCGTGCGGTTTTCGCGTGAATTAGCCACTGAATTTGGCTATTCGACCGCCACGCCTCCTTACCTCTGATCGCGCCATCGTTTTTGGGCTGAGATTCGAGCGATCAATTCCACTTCCACAGCGGCATTTAGCGGTAATGCATTAACTCCAACTGCCGCGCGGGCGTGCCTTCCCGCTTCGCCAAAGACACTGGCAAGAAAATCGCTGGCACCGTTGGCCACCTGCGGCTGGCCGTAAAAATCGTTCGCTGACTGCACAAATACCCCCACTCGGAGAATACCAACCAGGCGCCCCCACTGCCCATCCAGGCCAAGCGTCTTGAGTACGGCCAAGGCATTGATCGTTGCCAATTTTGCCGCCGCCTGTGCGTCGTCGAGTGAAATATCCGTGGGAACCTTGCCAGAATACCGTACCTTTCCTTCGATTGACGGCAATTGCCCACTGATGAATACCAGATCGCCCGACACGACGCACGGCAGGTAGCTGGCCACCGGCCGGGGCGGTTCCGGCAAGCTGATAGCCAGTTCCTTGAGCCTTTGTTCAATCTGGACATGGTCAGTCAAGGCGACGCCTTTCAGCGAGTGAATGGGGGTGCCATACGGTTATCCAACCTGCTGCAATCAATGGTGCAGATGCAGAGCCTTGGCGATAATTTGTGCCATAATCGCTTCGCCTTTGATGTTTGGATGCACGCCGTCAAAATCGTAAAACTTCATTTTGCCCGGCAATTTGCCGAACACATTTATGATCGATGTATGAGTTATGCGCGCTGCCTTTTTGATTGCAGGTATAACGCCGTGCACCATATTCTTCTCGGTGATGTGATATGAGGGCTTGAGAATTTTGGGTGGATAGCAAATGTAAACTTTGGGATGCGTCGGCAAATTTTTGAACACATGAATCATCGCTACGGTGTTGGCTTCAAAGGCTTTGCCGTGCTTGTTCCAATTCCACGGCTTGGTATCGTTGGTACCAAGCATGATGATGACAATATTGGGTTTGAAATGGATGGCTTTTTTGTACTCGGGCTGCTTCCAGTAAGGCAAATCGCCTTTCTTGAGCATTGTAGCGCCCGAATGGCCGCAATTTAATGTTTTGTAATGTGGCCCGAGGAGTCGCCCCAGCACGGCAGGCCAGGCATTGTGCCAATGGTTCGGGATAATTCCATAGGTAATGCTGTCGCCCACACAGGAAATGCGCACGGGCGCGGCCTTAGCGACGGTAACCGCCGCGAAAAGCGCCATCGCCACCAAAACCACCACTGCTGCCTTGCTACGAATTACACGCAACACCATAAAACCACTCCAACAAAAATGCGGCCCACAAAAATACTAATAGCGGAATGGTAACCTACCTACCATAGAATTCGCAAGATGGATAGGAATAAATGCGCATATTGACGTTCCGCGATTCCAGATTTGCCATCTACGCCGCAAATCAACCGGGCAGGACGCGGTGCGTGCAGCCATCAGAGGTAACCCGTAAAGTGCAAGTGAGCGATCAACACCCCCTGCGCCGCCTTGACCGCGGCGAACAGCCCGAGTTAACATCGCGGTACGTAATTTGTCACGCTTGGAGGTAGCCGATGCCGAAACTCGATCTTACTTCGTCGAAAATAATTGGAATGAATCGCCGGCGCTTTGTGCAGCAGACCGCGGCGACGGCCATGCTTAGTGCGATGACGGCGGCGAGTGTCAGGGCGGCCGTGAATTGGGATACCCTTCCACAATCACCCGTCGTACATGCGGATGGCAAAATTACCTTTCTCTTCCCCAAGGGTCGTTTTGGCAGTGTTGTGCTGAATTTTGGTGGATTAAAGCCCACCAGTTTAAAGCCGAATCGGGCTGGAACCTGGTCGGTAACGGTGGGACCATTCCCGCCACAGATTTACTCGTACAGCTTTTCGGTCAATGGAGTTGACGTGCTTGATCCACTTAATCCGTGGGTTAAGAAAAATTTATTCCATTCAGGTAATTTGGTTCTTGTGCCGGGCCATCCGCCGCAACCATGGGAGCAAACACGGGTGCCGCACGGGTCGGTCGCGCGGCACTATTATTTTTCAAAAGTGAGCGGTGTCCATCGATCGTATTACGTTTATACCCCACCGGGGTACGATGCGGACAGAACAACTAAATTTCCGACGTTGTATCTACTGCATGGCTACAGCGATACCCCGAGCGCATGGGTAGATGTGGGTCGGGCCAACTTCATTCTGGATAATTTAATCCACAGCGGTAAGGCCAAGCCGATGATAATTGTCATGCCCAACGGCTATGGCGACCCGGCGATTGCGGATCGGAATAGTCCAGCCTTATCTTCCGCACATCTGTGGCAGCGTAATTTGAGGATGTTTCAGGAATCTTTGCTCGGCGAGATCATACCCCGTATCGGATCTGAATACCGCGTCGTGCATGACCGCCAACAGCGGGCGATCGCCGGACTTTCCATGGGTGGCGGCGAGGCGCTGATAACCGGTCTGAATCATCTGAATCATTTCGCGTGGGTGGGAGGTTTCAGTTCATTTGTGGGTAACAAGGGGATGAATTTCCGGCCATTTTTTCCGCATCTTTCGGCCCATGACGACAAACGCATTAAATTGCTGTGGGTGTCATGCGGGCGGCAAGACCCGCTCGTGGGTAAATACAACCACGAATTGGATACGTGGCTAAGTAAAATTGGCGTTACCTACCGTCAGGTATGGACGCCGGGCATGCACCAATGGCGGGTGTGGCGCGAGAATTTAGTCCATTTCGCGCCCCTGTTGTTTAGTTAATAAATCAGCACAATACCGGGCCCATACGCTTCAGCGGTGAACACCAACGATCTCAGCATCGTTGCCGATTCGCAGGTTACGGATGTCGCCACTGAGAGCCAACTCCAGCCTATGCAACCGAAATCGCAAAGGCAACGGCGTAGCGATGATTTGGAATATCTCGCGGCGGAAATATCCGCAGGCCTGTCGCTGTTTGCTGCCACCGAATGGACTTGGTGTATCCATAAAGCTTTACCTGCTTCACTTTAAGCGGGTGTTTGGTGGCGTGGGCACCGGCAGCCAAACCAAGCGACTTAATCTGCACGGGTTCATTCGGTACACCCAGTACCAACGCATTGATAACCGTACTGGCCTTGTTGCGTGTAAAGCGGATGTCTTTAACACCCAGCTTTGCGATACTATTACCCTGGAACGAACCCGCTTTCACGACTGTTGGCCCTTCGCCGTAGACCACCCATGGTCGGGTAGAATAAATGGCATCACCATTGAGTTTGAACCACTGAGCCAATTCGGAAAGGATCAATTTTTCCTTCCGGTCGATGGTGCCATCGGGTTTACCGGGGATATTGAGGACAAAATTGCCATTTTTGCTTACGGCGTCAATCATCCAATGAATGGCATCGCCGGGATGGAGATAGCCACCATATTCACCTGGCTGGTCGAACAGCGCCCGTTGATAATGCCAATCGCCAATGCAGGTTTCCGACTGCCACGGGTATTTGAGTATCTGAGAGGCCAAGCCGCGTTCAATATCCGCCACGACAGTTTTAGCCCATTGCGGCGGAACATTTTTAATATTGACCACGCCCTCCACCTTGCCGCCATTGTACTGCATACTTCGGTTGTAAAAGTATGCACCGATGCTCATGCCGGCCCACCCCAATGGAAAGAGTGGATTATCAAAGTACAAAATATCCGGGTTGTGAAGATCAATTAAATTACGGGTACGGTCGTAAAAATTCTTGGCGTAGGAGATGTCCGGCAGCGCATGGTGGGGATGCTTGACGTTATAGAGTTGCTGCGGATTATACCCCTCCCACCAGGCATATTTGCCGTCGGCCTGGGTCATTCGGCCGTCATATGGCAGGCCGGCGTAAGGCCCTTTTTTGTCCGCCCCATGCGAGGTCTGAAACCACCACCAATTCCGGGCTTGATGCACCGTCACACCGAACCGCAATCCCATGCTTCGGGCGTGCTTCGCCCATGTGCCTATCACATCCCGATGCGGCCCGATATTTTGGGCATTCCACTGATGGTGCCTGGAATTCCATGTATCAAAACCGTCGTGGTGATTGGCCAGGGCTAAAAAGTATTTGGCACCGGCGGCCTTATATTCAGCCATGCGATGCTCCGGCTCCCAATTCAGCAAGGTCCACTGGGCGCAGAGGTCTTTGTAGCCGAAGTGGCATTGGGGGCCATAATGCTGCAATTCAAATTTGTACTGGCCCTGTCCTTCGATGTACATGTTGCGGGCGTACCAATCACCATCCTCCGGCAC
>JAKAZF010000189.1 GCA_021826605.1 Planctomycetota bacterium
CTCCGGGGTTTTATCAGCGGTATCACGGGTGATCAGGAAGCGATTGCCTTTCACCCGTGCATGTCCAAGCAGTTCCGGGCTGGGGCGCGAGAACAGCGGTTGAATAGCAGCGTCGAGGTAGGCGTACCGTGTATCCATGGGCTTAAAGGGGTAGCGTGTGATATTTTCCTTCCGATACACAACCTTGCCCTTAAGCCTATTACGTGTAAAAACCGCCTTAAATTCTCCCGATGACTTCATAAAGGCGGGATGATCTTTGGCAACTTCCGCGTCGGTCTTTTCGGGGTCCAAGTAATCCCGTAGGCCCGAGAGCTTACCGCTTTCGATAACGATCAACGAATTATTCCGTCTCTCCACCGGCCCGTTGAAGTGCTGCTCCCCGAGATCAGTTACCTTCGGCCAAGCTGTGTAATGGGCGGCCACGTTCTCCGGCCGGAAGGACAGGCGGTTTTCACGACTGGGAACGGCCAAGGTGTAAGCTTTATTGAAATTCTTTGTCTTCAGGCTCTCAAGCAGCTCGGCCCGTTTGTCGACACCCCAGAATTGTCGGAATCGGACGCGCGCCACCTTGCGGCGTTCAGGTTTGCGGACAATCACGCATACCGCGGTCCCAACTCTGATCCCTTCCCTGTTGTACGTCGTGGAAAAGACAGATGGATCAGACTTGCCTTCGGGTGTCAATTTCCCGGTTTCCCGGCTATCGCCATTCATGCAGTCCAGCCAAATGTCGTCAAATTCGCCAAGGAAGCGCTGGCGCATCACAACGAACGATGGATCGGACAAATAGGAAAAATTGGAGATCAAGGATATGACACCCATGCCGCTCATCTCGGCGATGCGGCGTTCCGCGAGGCGGAAAAAACGGACATATAGATCATCGAGGTTGAATTTTTTAATTCCCCAGCCGCCGGTGTCGGTTGGCTTATTCAACTCTTTTTTGTAAGGTTCAACCAACCCCTGTTCCTCCTGCGGGCTTACGCCGGCGAAGGCGTTGTAGGGAGGATTTCCAAGCACGACCAGAATTTTGCTCTCGCGCTTCACCTGCTCAGCGGCGTCGCGCTCCTCCGCGAGTTCAAGCCAGGACATCACGTGTTGTTTGGAGCCTTTGTCCGGCTCCCAACCCGTCAGCGCGTTGGTCAAATAGACGCCCACCCGCTCCCCCGCTGTTTGTGATAGCCGGGCACCTTTAGCCTGTAGCATTAACCCCAACTGCAGGTGAGACACGACAAATGGAGCGGGCATAATTTCAAAGCCGAAAACCCGCGTCATTGCCGCCTGCTTCAGATCGGACGCCGCCAGCGCATCGTCACTCTTTTCCCGCAATGTCTCCGCGATGGTCCGCAGCACTTCCACCAAATATGCACCTGTGCCGCAGCACGGATCCAACACCACAACGTTCGGATCAGCCAATCCGTCCGCTAGATTAAGTTCTTCGCGCAGCACACGGTCCACCCGGGCTACCTGATATTGAACAATTTCAGGCGGGGTATACCAGACACCCAGTTCCTTACGCAGTTCCGGATCATAGGCTTCCAGAAATGGTTCGTAGAAATATTGCACCGCGTGCTGATCGTCAAAATCCTTAAAAAAGGCACGTCGGTCCACCCGGTTCAGGACAGTGGCAGACCAATTCAGCGGTTCAACAAGCTCCAGCGGTCGAAGGCGGCTGGGTTTGGCTACCTCCTCATACAATGTGCGGATGAACGGAATATGCAAGGACCACTCGGCAGTCTGCCAATCAAATACGGCATCAGGTGCCGGGCCATCCCGGTGCCAGAGAACCCACGCGGAAAAAATCCCATAGAAAAGTGTTTGGACGAGCGTTGAACGGAAAAAATGCTCCCCCTTTTCTCCCATAAATTTCATCCCCAACGCCTCCTCCAAGGCCGAACGAACTGCCTGAAGGGCCGGCAGCTGCTTTTGCCGCTCCACGCGGGCAAGGGCATCACGGGCATAAGAGGCCAGAAACCAGGCCACATCCTTAGGATTGCAAAGTGGTGCATGATGGAGGCAGACGCGACGAATGAACTCTACGAACTGGCTGCCCTTGGCCTGGGCGGTAGCGCGCGGGTGGGCGACAGCATCATTCCAGAACGCCTGTTCGCTTTCGGCCAGGGAAAAATTTTCCAGAATCTCCGGCCCGCCGGTACGGTCCGCCGTAAGCACCGCGAATGATCGCAAATTGGTTACGACGACCAATCCGTAATGTCCCAAATAATCGCGGACTTGCCTGCCGGCGGCAATGGTAAGAAGTTCCTGGGAGGTGCCTTTTACTTCGATGGCCCCGCGCGAGGGTAACTGCCCCTTCTTCAGTTCGCCGGAAAATTGATCAGCCGTGAACAACCCACCGTCCGGCAGCCCCGCACCGCGATTGCCAAGGCTGATAACGCAACGGACTTTGGGCTTTAGCGCATTGCCCACCGCATTAAATAGATTGGATAGAGCCGGGTAATAGGAAGTTTCCGGCACGCCGGCTCCGCTTGCGCGAATGGCTTTAAGTTCGCTAAGATACTCGACAAGAATATGCGTGGCGGGCGCATCAGCATGCGGTTCTTCCCCGTCCGGCGTAGCTGTGGAATAATCGTCTGCCATCGTCTGGTCCGTTCCTCTGCGCGATGAAGTAAAGATAACCTAATTATGGCCCGCTATCCATCAGCCGATTGATATAAGCTCGGCGTGCAGTGCGTTGCCTGAGAGTCTTACGCGCTATTACCTTAACGCTGCGTTTAACACGACCGCGCGGATGGCCAAATCCCCCTTGGCGACCGCTGCGGGTTTTTCAGACCTCGTAGGGAGTTGAGCAAGGCCACGGCCGCACATTCAATCGAGCACGGCCGGTCGCGACGCCCAGGGGAAATGTGCAGCAACGCAGGCACAGCCGACAGGGTGATTTCCCCCTCACGGGTTGTTGTCCTGCAACTTGGGGATGGGAGGGAGGGTAAATGGGGCTAATTTCAGCAGTTGTACGCCCGCCATGATGAAGGCTCCGGAAGCGTAGGGTTTGGTGACGTTGGGGGTGACCAGGGCAGGGCGGTCGCCGGGTTTTTGTACGTGGGCCAGATCACCGGCTTTATTACGCATGGCCAGCAAGCCGGCCCAGGCCTTTGCCACCACCGGCATATACTTCTTTTTTGATAACAGATGGTGATTGATTCCCCATGCCATGGCGTAGCAGTACAGCGCGGTACCGCTGCTTTCCGGCGTGGGAAATTGCTGTGTATCCAACAAACTTGGCCGCCATATTCCATCGCTACCCTGCAACGAGGCAATTTTGGCCGCCATTTGATCAAAGAGCCGGATATAGCGGCCGCGGTCCGGGAAATCTGCGGGCAGATATTTCAGCACGCGTGCGGTGCCCGCCAGCACCCAGCCTTCGCCGCGGGCCCAGAATACCTTTTGGCCGTTGGCTGCGGTTTTCTTAAAAAAGCGGTGATCGCGAAAAAACAGATGCGCTTTTTTGTCATAGAGCAGATGCGTAACAAACCACCATTGCTGATTCATAGCATCGACATATTTCGATTTGTGCGTAAGAACTGAGAGATGGGCGAATGCGGTGGGGGCCATGAAAAGCGAATCGCACCACCACCAAGCGAGTTTTTTGGGGTTAGCACCGGCGGTTTTGAAATATTGCAGCATCTGGTTACACCGCCCCTCCAACGGAGCCAGCGGTACCAAACCGGGACGCAGCGATGCGACACTGGTAACGGCCTGCCCGAAACAGTAGGAATTTCCTGAACCTTCACTTGCGAGCTTGTGCCCAAAGCGGCGTATGTGCCAATGGAATTTATTTCCGATGTTCAGTACCGGCTGGAGAAAGGCTTTATCGCCGGTGGCGCGGTATAAATCAACCAAGCCGATATAAAACACACCATGCACCCATCCAGTGCGCGGCTTCCTGGGAAGCATGGATATTTCCACTCTGGCGCAGCGTTCAATTTGTGCAGTAATCCGCGCCCGGCTGATCGTGGCAGCGCTGCACGGGACCGCAGTCTTACATAGTAACAGCGTGCCCAGCAGCAGAGCAGCACCTTTTGGAAACTTGTTTTTATTGTGCATGAGACGAAATCTCCTGTCGGGTCGGTACACATACCCGCCCTCTAATGACCGGCGGGTTGTCCATTCATTTGGGCAGGCCGAACTCATTTCCGCGCTGATCGCATCCGGGCCTTAGATTAAATCACCAGTTGTCAACGCATCCATATCATTAAATGCCTGGTTTTCTCCCCCCATGCCCCAACAGAACGCGTACGCCGCTGTGCCGGCACCCGCGTGAATGGACCATGCCGGCGATACCACCGCTTGCTGATCCGCTATGACCAAGTGGCGTGTTTCATCCGGGCGGCCCATGAGATGAAACACGCGGACATCAGGAGCCATATTAAAATACAAATACACTTCCGAGCGGCGTAAATGCGTGTGAGGCGGCATGGTGTTCCAAACGCTGCCGGAATCCAACTGCGTAAAGCCCATGACCAGTTGGCAACTCTTCATTGCGTCCGGATGAATAAATTTGTAAATCGTCCGACTGTTACACGTTGCGGCGGTCCCGAGCTTTACCGCCTGAGCGTCGGTCCGGCGAGCCAACGTAACCGGATAATCGCGATGCGCTGGGTAACTTAGAAGATAAAACCGGGCCGACTTTTCAGGCGTTTGGCTGCTGAAGCGGATATCCTTGCATCCCATGCCGACATACAGGCAATCCAGATTGTCCATGGCATACACTTTGTTATCGACGGTCACCGCGCCGGGATTTCCAATATTGAGAATGCCGATTTCCCGGCGTTCACAAAAAAAAGCCGAACGCATTTCAGGCACAGCTTCCAGCGGCAGAGGTTTTTCAATCGGCACCGCCGAGCCGATGATCGCCCGGTCGGCGTCACACCAAATCCGATCAATCCGGCCGGCGGTGAAAAGATTATCTATAAGAAAGTGCGTGCGCAGTTCCGCGGCACTGATCGTCGCATAACGCACCGCGTCAGGTAATAACATTGTTCGCATGATGGAAAGCCCAAATTAAAGTCAACACAGTAAATGCGGCGGCTGTCGAACCAGTAGACATCGCCTTACGTTAAAAATACCGCTCGTGGACACACAGCGGATATTACCGGATTTTTGTGTAATGTAAATGGCCGCGAGCAGCGACTTCCTATTGCGAAATCGCAGCGTCGCCCGCTTAGCCGAAATAGAATTGTCACCCGGTCATGAATTACACAACGCGGCCACGCAGCGCGGAATTCAACGGATTGCTCATCAGCCATCACCGGTTCCCGGATTGTGAGAGTTTTTCGAAATAAGCCTTCACTGGATCGGCATAGCCTTCAGGCATGGCACCAAGCATGGAGTCCGAAAGCTTATGCAGCGTCTTGTGGCCGATCGTGGAGTTATCCAGCGTCAGGCGTGATTCAGCCTGATTAATGACCTTCGCGGTATGAAGACTTTGATTGGCTAATTTCTGATACAGCAAGGCAGTATGATAATGATAGGCGTTCATGGCCTTTTGCGCATCCTGCATGAGCACGGCGGATTCTATAAGTTGGAAGTTGTTAAAGCCGGCCGCCCGTAACTCAATGCGCAGGCGATCGGTTTGATTCATCAACTGGGCCTGAATTCCGGCCATGCGTTTGATATCTTTTTGCATCCCCAGCGGGGCGGGGCCTTCCAGCCCAGCGCCGCCGTAGCCGGAGGCTTTTCCGCCGCCGGTAGCGCCGCCGGGCGGCTGCTTGGAGGAATCTTTTATCTGGCCGGAGCTGAATTGATCACCGGTTAGCCGCGTGGGCGTGCGGCGGCCGCCCTTATCGGTTGCTGTGGCACCCACCATTTCGCCGCTGGCTCGGCCCTCACGCCCGGAGCCGCTGCGGCCCTGAATTTCGTCATTTTTGGGCATGGTATTACCGGTAACGCCCTGCGCGCTCATATCACTGATCGGGCCGTCAAGAGCACCCCACCCCAGGCCTTTATTCATGGAATCGTTCCATTTGCTGCCCAGAGATTCCATATCGCTGGTAAGGTCTTCTTCATGTTGCAGCAGCTTGCCGATCATATCGGAAAGCTGTGCCGGCAGCGGCGGCACCGGGACATCATTTTGGGTGACGGGTTCTTCCATTTCCCATTTGGTGGTGTCGGGCTGTTGCAGCAGCCACTT
>JAKAZF010000190.1 GCA_021826605.1 Planctomycetota bacterium
CGGCCTGGAAGCAGAAGACTTTAACAGGCGTTGCCAGAGACAACAGGGTCAAAAACGTCCTTTTCTGCAGGTATGGTTTTCTGATATTGACTGCAGATCGGACGGCCGTTGAATCTGCGGAAACAACGCGACACGCCATTGATTGCCGACCTGCAGCGTGACGAACAGCACCATCACGCTTTAAGCCGACACAAGCGTTGTCGCGGGTTCTCCAGAAGATGAATGTCCAGGTTCAGCCAAACTGTTTATCAGCCCCTTTGCCCCGCGCCAGCGGGAGTGTTGGGACACCCGGCCGGCTTACACGCGTTGCACATGTATGCGTTGGATTGGCACAATTGCCGTTGAATCTGGCCACGGGTCTGGCAGTAGTCACAACTGTACTGCTTGTCACCACAATCAGTAATCCGTTTAACAATTACCTGCGCTATTTTTTCATCCAGTCCCAATGGCTCGGTCACATGAAATCTTACATCCGGATATGCTTTTGCGGCCTCGGCCACTATACGGGGAATGTCGGTTGTGCTGTGCCGCCCCGGCGACAGGAAATAGGGATGCACGACGACGCGTGTGGCACCTTGCCTGACACATGCGGAAAAGGCGTCAGCAATGCTTGGTGCGGCCAATTCCATATGTGCGGGTTCTACAATCGGCTGCCCACTGACCCGCCGAAACAGTTGGACAACGTCGTTGAGCATATCGTTAGCGGACGCCAGTCGGCTTCCGTGATCCACAAGGATAATCCCCAGCGTCTCGGTTTGAATTCTTTGAGCCATGCATGAATCTCCATTGCGCACTGTCAACAACGGTATTGTAGCACGGCTTTTGGTCTCTGTGGCAGTACGGCCGCATCGGGCGGCAGATTATCAGCACTGCCATTTATGGGCCAGACAATCAACCAGACTTTTCGGTTTTTGCTCATGAAATCCTGGCAAAGCGCCGATGAAAGACCTACGCTCACATCTACGTGAACCGAAAAATTCAAGTCGTGTCTTAGAGGAGAGTAGACGATGATAAACGTAGAAGTATTAAAGAGAATCGTACCGACTATTGCACCATCCATGACGGCATGGGCGGAAAGTATGGAACGTCGGGCAATAGAAAGTGGTGTGGCCCTGGATTCGTTGCAATGGCGTGATGCGTTACGCGTGGGTGTGCAGCGTCCGGAAAAAGTTCGGATTATGTATGTAGATGAATTGCCACGACCCAATTCGGAGCTGACGCTTCTTGCAAATGAAATTGGTATTCTTACCAGTAAGACCGAAAGCCTGACATTCGGTTATGGCATCTATATGAAAAACAACCTGCCGGATGGCAAACGTCGCCTGATTCATCAATTGGTTCATTGCTGCCAATTTGAACGCTTGGGTGAGATGCGGACATTTGTTCGTGAATATGTGCAATGTTGTCTGGATTTTGGCTACGCCCATTCACCGTATGAATTGGAGGCTGAAGCGCGCACACAGGAAGTTCTGGCGGATTTCCATGCAGATATGAAGCCCTGCCAATCCGGAATGTGAGGTGGGAAATGTTAAAAGACCACAAAAAACTTCCTGATAGCCTATAATGGTTATCAAGAAGAGGTGGTGTTATGCACTGGCAACAGCCAATCCCAAAAGAATATATGCAGGTACCGCACGCGGAGTTGCTGGCGAGAATCGCACAGCGCAAAGCCGAAATGGGGCGACGCCTGGTAATTCTGGGGCACCATTACCAGCAGGATGATGTGGTGCGGTTCGCTGATTTTCTCGGTGATTCCTTCCAGCTATCCCGTGAGGCGGCCAAACTCAGTGAGGCGGAATTCGTCATTTTCTGCGGCGTGCATTTCATGGCGGAATCCGCGGATGTTCTAACCGCCTCGCACCAGAAGGTCATTCTGCCGGATATGGGGGCGGGATGCTCGATGGCGGATATGGCCCAAATTGACGATGTTCAGGATGCTTGGGCGGCCATCTGTTCGGCATGTGATGCGGATCAGGACTTCAAGCTTGTGCCGATTACCTATATGAATTCCACCGCCGTAGTAAAAAGTTTTGTAGGCGAACACGATGGTGCCGTTTGCACAAGCAGCAATTGCGATAAAATTCTCAATTGGGCCTTGGCCGGGCAAAAACCAGCGGATCCGCCGCACACCAAAATAATTTTTTTCCCCGACCAGCACCTGGGCCGTAACACTGCCTACAAAATGGGATATCCACTGGAATCCATGGTGGTGTGGGATTATCGACAGCCCAACGGTGGGTTAACCGAAAGACAAATTCAGGACGCAACATTTATTCTCTGGAAAGGCCATTGCAGCGTGCATCAACTTTTCCGGCCGGAACATGTGGACGACATTCGCCAGCGGCTTGCCGGCGTAAAGGTACTGGTGCATCCGGAATGCCGATGGGAAGTTGTTCAAAAAGCCGATCTGGTAGGTTCGACTGACTTTATCGGCAAGCAGATCGCCGCCGCGCCGGCGGGAAGCAAATGGGCGGTGGGAACAGAAGTACACATGGTGCAACGTCTGGCCAAGGCGCATCCTGAACAGACCATTGTTGTGCTGTCAGATTGCCAATGTTTGTGCACCACCATGTATCGGATTGATCCCCACCACCTGCTGTATATTCTTAACATTCTCGTGGCCGGCAAAATCCTGAATCAAATTGAAGTTGATCCCTTTGACGCGTATTGGTCGCGCGTAAGTCTGCAGCGGATGCTCGATATTACCGCCAACAAGATTGTATCGCCGCCGCCGGAACCCAGACCCGTTCGCCCCACTGAATCCAAGCCGTTGCGCGTACTGCCGATGGATGCCGCGATTTCCTGATTTTTACAGGATGCTAATACTTTCCCAGCTATAATCACCCATGGCTCTTGATTCACGGATAGTAAGGAGACGTAATGCGGACAATTTATACCATTGCCACAGTCGCGCTTATGACGGTATGCAGTCATGTTGGAGCAGCGGACTTAACACATCACGCATCCGGAAACGATGCCTATATTTCCGGATACATATCCGCTGTTTTGGAGATGAAATTCCATCTGCAGCATGTACCGGTGCGGGTTCGTGATGGAGACGTAAACCTCGGCGATGTGCCGATGGCGGAACAAAATGCCGTAAGTAAGGCACTGCGTGAAATACAGGGTGTCAAAAGCGTGCAGTTCACGCAGCCGAAACCGTTGCTACCCCAATCCGATTTATCTCAACAGGCCATGCCGCAGGCGAACACCGGCATTACACCCGAAACGCAACGATCACCCAATAACAGCATCGGCAAGTTTCCCATCGCCATGGATACAAAAGCCATGGAACAGGCCGGCGTATATCATCTCCCCACAGGCTTTCTTCCGCCGGGACGACTTTTTCAGCCGCTGATAGCAGATCCGAAATGGCCGACCTTCAGCGTGGCATATACGTATTATTCACCTTATCACCCCAACTCACTGAAGGATGTGATTCCCGTGAGTATCGGAGATACCATACCGTTTGAGCGCGGCAACTGGCCCGATCACTGGCAGTGGGAAACGGGTATGCAGGCGGACGCATTCGCCTATTTCAACATGGACACCGTGCACAGCGATTTGCAGAACACCGACTTTCAGGTCGGTGGGTATTTTGCGGTGCGGCATCGCAATTTTTCGCTTCTGGTCCGCTATTATCACCAAAGCTCGCACCTTGGCGATGAATTTTTAATTGCCAATCCCGCGTATTACAACGGACTGCGACAGAAGATAAGTTATGAGGAACTTAATGCCATCGCTTCAATTGATCTATTGCATCGCATGATACGTTTATATGCCGGAGCGGGCTATCTTGGTGATGTGGCACCGGCCAATCTTGGCCATTGGCGCTTTCATTATGGCGCGGAATATCACGGCACGGCTTTTTATCATAAAGGCACGTGCTATATTTCACCGGTCGCCGGCATTGATTTCAAAAATTGGAGCGAAAACAATTATGCCACGGATATTTCCGCGGTTGGCGGCATTCAGTTATCCAACGGCAAACCGGACAGTTCCAAGTTGCAGTTCCTGCTGGAATTTTATCGCGGCCACTCGCCGTATGGACAATTCTTTGTCAATAAAATTCAATACTTTGGCTTGGGTATACATTTTTATTTCTGATGCCGCTTAGACCGCTGTGGTCAAATAGTACGTCGATTTCGGCCGTTGCCTATTGAGCGTTGGTGGGAAGAGCAAATGCCTCCATGCCGGGCTCGACGCGACCGGTCGTGATTAATTCGGCCATGAACGCAGCGGCCAGCGGCGCAAGGCCAATGCCAATTTTGAAATGTCCTGCGCATACAAACACATTATCAAAGGCGGGCGATTTCCCCATCACCGGACGATGTTTAGGCCCGGTGGGTCGCAATCCGGCCCAAACCCGTTCCACCACGGCTGATTTAAGAGCCGGAACAATTTGAGTTGCCCCCTGCAGCAGAAAGTGAATTCCCTCCGCGGTATTGGTCGTATCAAAGCCGGCCTCCGGCTCGGTTGTGGACCCAACGAGTATCCGCCCGTCCTGCCAGGGAACCAGAAAAATCATGCCGCTTTTAACGATATGTGTGACAACCTCGTTGCGCACACGCAACAGCAGAGCCTGGCCTTTTACAGGGGTAATCGGCGGCGAATGCGGCGTATTGCTTGCGATGGCCGGCATGCCGATTCCCGCACACAGGACACATTTTTCCGCGACAAACTTCTGGCCTGCCGAATGTGCCGCTATTATGCGATTGGCATCACATTCAAGTCGATCTACTCGCATACCTTCAAGAATCCGCACACCACCTCGCATGCAGGCCGTCACCAGCGCCTCCAGCAATTGATCCACATTTACCTGCCCGGACCACCGGCACAAGTGCGCCCCATGTGGAGCATCGGAAATGTGCGGCTCATATTGCCGCGCTTGCGCTGATGTAAGCAGTTCCATAACCGGCTTATCATCCAATAAGGGCCAGGAGGTGTTGGCCGCTTCACACTGTTGAGCTGCGGTATGGAAGGCTTCGGCGGAATTCATGAGTTCCACCTTCCCGCGCCTCTGATAATGCACATGCAGCCCCGATGCCGCCTGAAGCGATTGAACAAACGCCTCGTAACCCCATAAGCTTTTCCGATGCAACTGCTGCAAGGCACCGGCCCGAGCCATGGGAGGTGGCCACAATGCGCCCAGCGCCGCGTGACTGGCGGCCTTACCACAGCGCCCCTGCTCCAGTATCGTTACAGAAACGCCGCGCTGTGCCAACTGCCAAGCCGTTGTCAGACCCATTACGCCGCCGCCAATAACCAGCACATCGCTTGCGTTATCAATCATCGTGTTGCTCCTGTAGCACCTGCTTTTTCATCTCATTACGGTGGTGTCAATCCGGCCAATTGTCTCTTGCATCATGGCTGATCCGCACTCCCGACTTCCGGCTGCTGATCCGCGGTTAATGCGGCAGATGGATTGGCGGAATTGATTTCCGGCATATCATAATCACCTTTGTGATTGAGCCAGAACTGTATGGCTTGCGCAATGATTTCGGCACCCATTTGCTCATCCACAGGAATATAAAGTCCGGCATCTCGCGGGCGATATTTATGGTACGTGACAAGGGCCGCAACTTCCTCGACCGGATAGACATCGACCATAGAATGTGTGGAAACATCCTGGCGGCAAACTTTCATCCAATTTGCAATAGCCTGCACACCCAAGGTATCCTGTACCTCGGCCAGTGGTACAATCCAACCCGGACCGGCAACAAATGGCGCAATCCAATTGGCAGTTTTGCCACGCTGAATAATCAGATACTTCCATTTGTCCATATCATGGACTTCCGTAAGCTTCCCGTCAGCTAATTTATCCGCCTGATCCAGCTTGCGCTTGTGCGCCGCCGCGAGGCGGAAATCCTGATTTGACGCGGCCTGACGAATACGTTGTGTCTGATCATCAAACCACTGCGTACGCGCACCGCGGGAATCGGAAAGGAAGCCGACCGCGGCATTGCTCTGCTGCCGATACTTGAGCATGGGTATGCTGCCGTCGCACGGTGCCGCGATGGGCGCGTCGGTGTGGACGTAGGTGTATGCACCGGAGGCAAGGCTGTCATGGCCGACGAGCCTGTCAGGAATTTTGTGTTTGGGGCATAGCATGACGACCAGGAGCATGTATGCCACGCA
>JAKAZF010000191.1 GCA_021826605.1 Planctomycetota bacterium
CATGTAATACCGGTAAATCTGGGGCGCGTGCCGGCGCAGTCCATTTCGGACTTGCCCGGCACCCGTCGGAATTCATAAGAAACTCCCGCGCATCTGCCCGGGGTTGTACCCCGGGCCGCGAGGAATGGACTTTTCTTCAGGAGAACCATTTATGAAATCGACTTTTTTTGCCATTGGAATAGCGATCCTTGGGCTGCATTCCTCCGCCATGGGGGCACCATTACCCGTCGGTAATCCTCAACAGGCGGCGACACCCTTTAATTTAACAGTCATCGAAAAGGGATCAAACAGTTCCATGACGATCACCGAAGGAACAACCGGCCCCTTTTCACCGTCCATCGCAGTGGCATCCGGGCCCGATGGAGTGCCGGAATATTCAACCGGTGGAGTTTTCCTCCAAGCCGGTGATATCTACTGGCTAAATCCCACCGGTGTCTTGCCAACGATATCTGATATGCTCCGAATTTATCCATCCGCCTTGGGCACAAACTTTGGCGACACCTTTTCGGTCTTCTCAATGACCTACCCGGAAGATGGGCAGGAGGACCCGACCGTCGTCAAGCCGGACAGCCCGTGGGATGTTCTCGCCGTTCCGGCGAACACCGATATGGTCAATTTTCCCAGTGTCGCGGAAAATGGCACCTACACGTCGCCCGGAGGTGCCACCTATACGTTCCTCAGTGATAAAGATGTTGTCCCCGAACCGACGGCGTGGTCGCTTGGATTGGCCGGTGCTCTTGGAATGTTGCTTTTTCTACGCAGTCCAAGCCGGCTAAACAACCGTTGGTCGCGCAAAACGGCAAGCGGTTGACGGTCAAGCAATCGCATTACCCCATTATTTTCAGAGCTGCGGCGCGTATGTTGGATCACAACGTCGCGCCGCGGTTTTGTCTGGTAAATCGCGATGCCATTCTAATTTCAGTATTTCGAATCCGACGATACCCGCCGACAGCTCCAAGCGGGGCAAATGCCGCGGAACGGCTAATTGGATGCACCGTGAGGCGCACAATTCGCCGCCTGGGTTTCTAGGGATTTCTCATGTAATTGCAAATTGTGGATCGCCGCTTTTATTTCTGTCAGGCGTTGCTGGATCAGCACGTATCGTGAGGGGGCGGGTGTTATGGATGGGCTGCGAGCTTGTAAAATCAGCCGCGCCACCGCCTGGACCGGAGGAGGCAGCCGATCCAGGCGGTTGGGCTGAATGTTGTAGGCGTGGCTTCGCCAGAGAATTTGCAGATGCCTTCCGCCGCGTGGGCCGATAAATTGGCGCAAGGTAAATAAGTCGGGATGACCCAGCATACCCGCGTGTGGTATCGCGGTAGCAGGAATGTGGAGTTTTACGCCCGGCCCGACCGTCATAACGCTGGTGGCCTGAATATTATCAGGCGATCCGGTGCCTGGCGGCAACGCACCGACAGGCCCCAGACGCCGCGTGAAAAAAAATACCAGATGATGCGGACGATTGACCGGTGTAAGCGTGACAGCTTTCCTTACACCGGCGCGAATCAACGCGATGTTGAGCGACGGTGCCGTGGGGCCGGGTCGATTTTCCGCACGGATAAGTTCAAAGGGATTCTCCAGCGCCCGACCATTGAGGGTAATAAGCAGATCACCGGGTTGCATACCGGCCTTAAACGCCGGACTGTTGGGAATCACCTGCAGAACCATAAGACCCTGTTGCGGTTTAAGCCCCAATAAATGGCTGAAGACCGGGGGAATTTTTTCCATCGCCACGCCCAGCCAGCGCGGAGCTTGGGCCGCCGGTGGGGAAACGGAACTTATCGCCGAAACGGCGGCCGCCGTGGTGGAGGTATCCCCGGCGGCCGCACGCGCGGCATTACCGCATCTTACTGTCGCGAAGCCGGATGCCATCGCGATGGTGACAAGAAGTTTTAATGTTGGGCCATTAACCATAGCATTTTCACTATTTATAGCCATTAATAAATGGTCTGTTTCTTACCATTCACCGGTACAACCGGATAAGCCATCACATTATTGGGGCCTTCCGGCACCAGCACAATATGGTTCGCCTCGGAGTAAGCTGTGGTGCGAACATTCGACGGGTTATACGACGGACTGAACGACGGCGATTCCTGCGTGCCAAAGCCCGGCGGAAGTCCCGGTGTAATATATTGAATTGAGCCTTGCGGCACCTGCGGGGTGGATGGTGCCACCGCAACCTGCGGATTACTCCCGCCCGCCGGTCCTGTTTGCAGCATTCCCTGACCGCCCCGGCCAAGATACAAGCCGCCGGCTCCAAAAATCCCGGCTGTTATCATCACCAGCGCGGCCACGCGAAGCCAGTCGATGCGGTAAATAGTCGCAGGCCGTACTGCCGGGCGCACTTCCAGTATTTCCCGCACGGCGCGGCGTTCCACCTGCCGGGCTAAAAAGTGCAACGATAAACTGCGCCAAGCTTCCGGATGACGCTCAATGGATTCCAGCAATGCCCGTCGCCGCTCCTCGGACAACTCATCATCGACAAGCATATCCATAGCCAAGTCCGAATCCTGCGGACCTGTTACCCGCCCCAAGGGGCCATGCGTATCATCAGCGTGTGAGAAAAAAAGTGCCATTGTGTTTTTACTCCGTCTCTACACAGTCGGAACAATATCCATTCATTTCGATCTACCTTGTCAATCTACTTTCTGGGCCGCAAGAAGTTGCCGCAATTTCTGACGAGCCCGAAAGAGCCGCATTTCCACAACTGCAGGCGTTACACCCATACGGGCGGCAATTTCCTTGTAACTACAATCATCTACATGTTTCATCATAAGCATTTCCGTATCCCGTGATGGCAATTTGGTCATAGCCTGCCGCAACATCGCAGCGCGTTCTGAACTTAACAGGACTTCCAGCGGATCAGGTGGCCGGGAAGCGTCCGACCGCATCACCGCCACTTCCGACGCCTGAGCGATTCGCTTGCGTGCTCTGCCCAACGATCGCCGGTGCATCAGGGCCGCCCGCACCGTCAGGCGATACAACCACGGCTTGGCGTTACTTTGCGATTGCAGGGTGGACCAATTCTTGACAGCTGCGGCCGCCACTTCCTGCATAACGTCATCCGCACCCTGCGTACTTTTGAGCCTGGCCACCGCCACCGCCCGCAACCAAGTTCCGTACAAGCGCAGGGCTTCCGCGGCAGTCGCGGGCGCAATCGCCATCGCTTCACTACCTGCCCCCGTTGCTGAATTGGTTAAGCGGGATTCCATTCGCCGCAAATCTCCTTCCGAAAATCCGGTCTTCTATTCTATACGTTGCCATGCCCCCCAAGGGTTTTCATCAATTTAGTGCGCAGGGCAGCTTATCGGAACAGAACGGCCTCAATTCCGCCCCCACCAGCGTTCCGGCACATACCAAGGTATATCGGACGTATCAGACGGTGTATCTTAGAATTGCTGGAAAGGCAAATCTGAAAGGCAAATCTGAAAATTGAAATTTTCTCGCACCGGGTGTATGCTCCGGACGATTAAATTTCGGTCAGACGGGAATATGCAGGCGTGTCGGATTTTTACTGTAAAGTCATCAACCCCAGGGATCCCGCCGCTGGTGAGGTTAACGCGATTTTTCCGCACGAGCTGACCCTGCATTATTACAAATACCTTCCCGTTCGGTATGAGAATCTGCGCGCCGCAAAATTCGTATTGGAGAACGTCGCTATAATATTCTCCGGGGTGCGTGAGTATAATGGCGGGGGCTGGTGTTATTGCGGACGGCCCCCGCAGTGGTACGTGCGGCCAGGAAAGATTGAAGATTTTCCGCAGGATATGGTATTTACAGTATATATGAACCCAAACTACAGAATATACGAATGCCGGGCGGAAGCTTCGGCCGACGATGACCCGAGGCGGCCGGTAGACTGGCAAAATCGATATGGAGGTGTCGTATGGACCAACATTTCCTGAATGGCATGCACAAGGGATCGCAGGAGTTTCGGCCTCAACCGTGGTACAGTGCCGATGGCGATTGCATCATTTATCAGATTTCCGATGAGGCTTTTGTCGCACATCGCATTGATGATATGCTTACCGTATACAGATCAGTGGGGGGCGACCGCATTATTGGATTCCAAATTAAAGGCGTGCACGCGATTCTCAGGAAGTCCGGTTGGGAGGGGCTGACCGTAAGTTCCAAAATCGGAGCTGATGGGGTAAAGAGCGTATCCGTTGCAGCGATGCTGCTGGCGGCGTACGAGGAAAAACCGTTCACAATGGGCCGTCGCCGCGGATATGCATCGGCAATGCAGTCGCCGGATTATTATTGCGATATTCCATTGACGGAATTTCAGCCAGCGTAAGGCCGTCGCGATGAGGCCGGGACCGAATTGCGCATTCGCGGTGGCTTTACGAGAGGGCTGGCGCTCCTTCACGGCAAGAAATCAGGGTAGGCAGTGCGGTCGTGCGGCAGGCCAGAATGCGGCGTGAGAGGTACTTTCGCGAACCTATAGTCGTGACAGCGCGCGGACCATCAATCCTCTTTCCTTCGCAACCGAGTATCGTCAATAATGGCCCAGAGAAACAGAATCACATACGGAAACACCGCCGGCGGAAACGTGAAAACCATGACGAAGCGCCTCCAGCGTCTGGTGCGGTACCGTCGGCGGCTTGGGATAATTTTCGGCGTTGAATGGGGATGATCCAAGGTGCTACGGCAAGGGCAAGAACTGATAACCATTCTAGTTTGTCAAATGTGTTTCCGTTTCCGCTTGTCAATACAATATCGAGCGACCAAGCTGCTAAAGCACCCATAGGTATGGAAATGATACGCAGTGCCCAGACAAGCCACCGCCTGCCGAAAAGTACCGACCAGAAACCGCCGAGGGCCAAACAAAATAGAGCCAGCCAAAACGGAGCCGCAATGGGCCAGAGCATAAGCGTGAAGTTTAAATCTACCTGCCAATTCGGAATGCGGAGACCATCAATCCCCCAAATGGACCGACCGCCGCCGAAATCGTATACCAGCAGCGAAACCAGCCCTTCCAGCACGAGGGCCAACCCGAGCAATTTCCTGACTCCCACCCACACTTTCGGTATCAGATTTTTACGGTCAACCCACCTTCCCATCACTGCACCCCCACTGACGTTGAGTCCAATGCGCTGGGAAGTAGATCCTCCCAGAAATTCTGCAAAATGTTGGCCGGGCTGGCGATCGGAGAACCCAGCGGTAGCGATGGATTGGCCAGCGGTAACATCATCATTCGCCTCCGATTCTGGATGCGGGGCCAGCCTGCGGCTCCGATGCCACATCAGCGGCAACGGTGTCTTTATGTTTTTGCCGCAGGGGAATCATCCATACGCCAAGGCAGATTAGGATACTCGCGGCGGCAAGCGTGGGAAGTCCGGGGCAGAAGCGGTCAAAGCCCCTATATTCCCGGAGGTAGCGCCAACCCAGATAGCAACCAATCAGCGACCCCAGAGTAACGGCCCTCGCCGCCCACCGAGACCTCCGCCACCGACGCAGGCCGGGCGAAATGGCCGCCGAACCCAATCCAAGAAAGTAGCCCGCAAAGACCGCGGTGGTAAGCGTAAACGAAAAACTGGCAAGGCCGCCAAGTAGTTCCAGAAATGCCAGCCCAACATAGAGCCAACCTTTTATCGGTTCCGCCGCTCCCCGTGAAGCATAGGCAGCAGGCATCAAAAGTGAAATGAACCATGCCGCCCAACCGGTGACGTAAAGAATCCACCCCGCCCAAAGTCTTAGCCGATACGAGGACACACTCTTTGGTGCAGGCTTTATCTGCCTCACTGGTTCAGGCATGGCACACTCCCCTGTGCCGCCGCCCCTCGCGGATTCGCGCGTCGCCCAGCGGCAGATTGGACAGCAACGCCAACATAGCGACTCCCATCAAAAGGTCCCTTTTTTATTCTTCCGTGGTAATCGCAGTTTAATCCAATAATAAAGACCGGGCAGGGTGCTAAAGAACATTAACGTACAACCGGTAGCAAATACGGGATATCCGTAGAGCGGGCGGAAAGATGTACCCCACCATCGGGCTACAAGTATGTATAGAACCCAACTCGCACAAAGAGGTGCGCCTAGGACGGGAACCAGCAAGGACCCCTTGGGGCGGAGTGCATTGATCACGCACGTGAGCAGGCCTGCGTAGAACCAGAGCACCAGTGGAATC